>USGG01000009.1 GCA_900554215.1 uncultured Megasphaera sp. | reverse complement strand
GCGGCCTGCACAGGTTTATGAACTGGAAGCAGGCTATCCTGACCGACAGCGGCGGATTTCAGGTATTCAGCTTAGGTCAGATGCGCAAGATTACGGAAGAAGGCGTAACCTTCCGTTCCCATTTGGACGGCTCGAAAAAATTCCTGTCGCCGGAAGTATCTATGGACGTGCAGATGGCCCTTAATTCCGATATCGCCATGGCCTTCGACGAGTGCATCCCGTATCCTTCGGACTACGACTACACCCTCCATTCGACGGAGCGGACGAGCCGCTGGGCCAAGCGCTGCCTGGACCACCACTGCAGCGACACGCAGGGCTTGTTCGGCATCGTCCAGGGCGGCATGTACGCGGACCTGCGCCGCAAGAGCTGTGAAGAACTAGTAGACATGAATTTTGACGGATATGGCATCGGCGGCTTGAGTGTTGGCGAATCTAAGGATATAATGTATGATATACTAGATCATACGACGCCCTACCTGCCGCAGGCGAAAGCCCGGTACCTCATGGGCGTCGGCACGCCGGACTGCCTCGTCGAGGGCGTGGCCCGCGGCGTGGATATGTTCGACTGCGTCTTCCCGACGCGCGTAGCCCGCAACGGCATGGCTATGACCCATACGGGCCGGCTGACCGTGCGCAATGCAAAATACGCCAGGGATTTCTCGCCCATTGAAGAAGGCTGCGGCTGCTACACGTGCCGCAACTATACGCGGGCCTATATCCGCCACCTCTTCAAGGCGGAAGAACTGCTGGCGTACCGCTTAGTCAGCATTCATAATTTATATTTCCTGCTGCAGTTTATGCGCGACATGCGCCAGTCCATTCTGGACGGCACGTTCCGTCAGTTCCGGCAGGAATTTTGGAAGCGATATCAAGATGCATAATATTTCGTATCTTGCATATATACCATATCACTAAATGTTGGAGGTGAATACAGTGGACATGATGGAACAGTTAAACGCCTTTTGGCCGATTATCCTCATGGTAGTCATTTTCTATTTCATGCTTTGGCGTCCGCAGAAGAAGCAGCAGAAACAGCGCCAGGAAATGCTGAACAGCCTGAAAGCAGGAGTTAAGATTATCACTGCCGGAGGTATTTACGGCACGATCGTATCTCTTCACGACGAATATCTCGTCATCCGCGTAGCCGATAAGGTAGAAATCAAGATTACGCGCAACGCCGTCAACCAGGTCTTGGGAAAGCAGGACCGGTCGGAAGGGAAAAAATCCAAAAAGGCGGAAAAGAAAGCTGATCCGAAGCCTGTAGAAAACGCGGCGGAAGCAAAACAGAACGACGCAAAGCCGGCGGAAACGCAAGCTGCCGAACCGGCGCAGGCTGAAACAGCAGCTCCGGCTGAAGAAAAGAAAACTGAAGAATCGCAGGACGCGAAGTAACACCTTTGAAAAGCCATGAATGACCGGCTCCGCGCCATTTCCGGGCGGGCCGGTTCATGGCCTTTTTGCATGGGCCGGCGAAGGCCGGGCCTTGGGGAAGCATGACGAAGCAGACGGCGGAACGCCGCCGTTTAATAGTATAGAATACTGTAGTTATAAGAGGAGGGAAACCTGTTGCGGACCCGTAATATGATAAAGTTTTTTGGGGCAGTCGCCATTATATTGGGCGTGTTCCTGACCTTCATTTATCCGCTGGCCAACTCGATTAAGCAGGGCCTGGATTTGCAGGGCGGCACGCACATCGTCCTGGAAGCGGAAGATACGCCCGACGCGCCGGTCACGGAGGACTCGCTGAACCGAGCCGTTTCCATTGTCGAACGGCGTATCAATGAAATGGGCCTGACGGAACCGCTGGTGCAGAAGGAAGGCGCCCGCCGCATCATCGTTGAGCTGCCCGGCGAAAAGAATCCGGAAAAAGCCATCGAAACGATCGGCAAGACGGCCGTCATGGAATTTAAAGACGAAAGCGGCGCGACGCGCCTGACCGGTAAGGATTTGAAAACGGCGAAGGAACAAATCGAAAACGGCAACCAGAACGTCGTCGCCATTGAATTTACCGATGAAGGTGCCGACAAGTTCGCCGATTTGACGGCGGCTAACGTAGGCCATAAAATCGCCATCCTGCTGGACGGCGAAGTATTGACGGCTCCCGTCGTCAACGAACCGATTACCGGCGGCAAGGCCGTCATCACCGGCAGCCGGACGCTGGAAGAAGCGAAAAATCTGGCCATCCTGCTTCGTTCCGGCGCATTGCCGGTCAAGCTGAAGGTCATGGAAGTGCGGACCATCGGGCCGAGCCTGGGCCAGGACTCGAAGATTAAGAGCGAAAAGGCCTTTGCCATCGGCATCGTCCTGATCATGATCTTCCTGGTCGTCGTATACCGCATGTCCGGCATCGTCGCCAACGTAGCACTGCTGGTATACGTCCTGATCCTGCTGTCTATTTTGAAATACCTCGACGCGACGCTGACCTTGCCCGGCATTGCGGGGATTATCCTGTCCATGGGCTTTGCCGTCGACGCCAACATACTGATCTTCGAGCGATTTAAGGAAGAAGTGCTCGTGGGGAAGACCTTGCGAACGTCGATGGAGGCCGGGTTTAAGCGGGCCTTCCATACGATTCTCGACGCCAACGTATCGGTTATGATCGCCGCCATCGTCCTCATCGTCATGGGGGCCGGCACGGTCAAAGGCTTCGCTGTCAACCTGGCCTTGGGCCTCATCGTCAGCATGTTTACGGCTATTATCGTCAGCCGTTCCCTGCTGACCTGGTTTATTAACACGAATCTCCTCACCAATCCGTGGTTCTATGGATTGAACCGCAAGGTGCCGGAACACATGCTCAAAAAGGGGGGACGGAAATGAGTTTTGATATTGTAGCCCATAAGAAATGGTGGTTTACCCTGTCGTCCGTCCTGGTCGTCCTGAGCGTCATCTCCATCTTTATCAACGGCTTTAACTTCGGCATCGACTATACGGGCGGCACGATTTTGGACTTGCAGTTCAAGCAGCCTGTTACGGTAGCCCAGGTGCGCGAAGTCATCGACGACTCTAATATGAATTTGGAAAACAGCGTTATCCAGCTGTCGGGCGTCACGGATCAGGAATCGTCTCAGGAAGTGATGATCCGCATGCGCAACCTGGAAAGCGACGAAAGCAAGGCCATTTCCGATCAGCTCAACGAAAAGCTGGGCGGCGCGGAAGTGAAGCGTATCGAATCGGTCGGCGCCGTCATCGGCTCGGAAGTCACGAAGAATGCCGTGACTAGCCTGGCCGTGGCCTTTATCGCCCTGGCGGCCTATATTTCCTTCCGCTTTGAGTATAAGATCGCCATTTCGGCTATCGTATCCATCCTCCATGACTTGATCATGGTATTGGGCTTTTTCTCCTTCTTCCAGCTGGAAATCGACGCCTCCTTCCTGGCGGCTATCCTGACGGTCGTCGGCTATTCCATGAACGAAGCCGTCGTCATTTTCGACCGCGTCCGCGAAAACACGAGGACCCACCGCCGCACGGATACGTATGAAAAGCTGGCTCACGACAGCATTTCCCAGAGTATCCACCGCAGCATCTACACGCTGACGACGGTACTCTTTGCCTGCGGGGCCCTCCATTTCTTCGGCGGCGAATCGACGAAGAACTTCTCCCTGGTCATGCTCATCGGCTTCATCAGCGGCGCCTACTCGTCCATCTGCGTAGATACGTCCCTATGGGTCGTATGGAAAAATTATACGGCAAAGAAGCACGGTTCGAAGCGCGTTGTTCATGAAGAAAAAGAGGAAATAGAAGAAAATTAAATATACACGGATAACCAATGGTAATCCATTCAAGCATTATAGGTTAGGTATAAACCAGTACCAATGTAAGGAGTTCTTACATTGGTACTGGTTTATTTTTTTTTGAATAAATCGCTGAACTCAGCTGTTTTGCTTTTCATTTGGGCTTCTTTCATATAAAGCATACAGATAGGCTGGCAATGTCGGAAGTGCTTCCGCTAGGTTGGCAAATTTACTGCCGTTGTCTACTGTAATCGCCTTGAATATAGATGATTCACAGGGGTTGTCCTGTGACAAAGGGTTGAATGCGTGCGAGTTTAAAAGGATTACAAGAATTCTTGCAGCGCTGTTCATAGACTAACTGTTTCATATCAGCGAAATATACATGTGGTGCTGTACGATTTGTAGTGGGCAGTTCTATGGTATTATACCGCAGCTCTTAATATAAGGTGGAACCGAAAATAACAAGTTGTTTGGCAATGTGCGTTTTAGAAATGTTCAACCAAAGAAGGGCTTAAATCTGGTCGTGCTGAACAGGTGTAAGAAGTAAAAAAAGTAGAATGGTGTTGAGACATAGAGGAGATCTCCTGATGGGGATGTTTGTGATGAATCTATTGCATCATAGATTTTTATGTCTTTTTTGTTTTCGAGTTTATTATACAATTAACCTTATTTTTATAGATATTTTATGAAGTATAAATATTGACATTATCTACATAACATGTACAATATAAGTGACAGTTATATACGAATAAATTCGCATATAAAAACTAAGCGTGGGTGATATTTTATTTTGTGTTATTACATACATAAATTTGGGATAAAATTTTAGACTAAGCTATAGTGTGTTGTTTCATTATACTTATAAAAAATATAGGGAAAGGACAAGAAATGATGAAATATAATCCGATAACAGAGGAAATTGTAAATGAATTAAAGAAAATTGTCGGCGATAAATATGCTACGACGGATCCGGATAAATTAGAGATTTATAAGACTGACGAAGAAGGAAATTCTATTTATTTCAGTTATCCTGAAGTTGTTGTATTTCCAGCTTCTACTGAAGAAGTTGCCGAAGTTGTTAAGTTAGCTAATAAATACTTAGTTCCAATTACGCCGCGTTCGGCTGGAACAGGGCTATCTTGCGGGGCGATTCCTGTGCATCATGGAATTGTTATAGAATTAGAACGAATGAATCAGATTCTTGAAATGGATGCCGAAAACTTGTACTGCGTGGTTCAGCCAGGCGTTCGTACTGTTGATTTGCAGCAAGCTGCAAAAGCAAAAGGATTATTGTATGCCGGCGACCCGTGCAGTGCTGAAAGTTGTCAGATAGGCGGAAATTTAGCGACCAACGCTGGGGGAAACAAAGCTGTTCGTTATGGTACGACACGTCATCAAATCTATGACCTTACTGTAGTAACACCGCTTGGCGACATTGTAAAAGTTGGTGCCCGGTTAGAAAAATGCAGCACAGGATACTGTTTAGAGCAGTTGATCTGTGGATCTGAAGGTACATTGGGAATTATTACAGAAGCGACTTTAAAATTGAGGATGCTGCCGCCGTATTCCTTCGATATCGTTGCTATTTTTGATGATCCTGCAAAAGCGTTAGCTTTGCCGAGAAAGATTTTGAAGGCAGGTATTGAGCCGACAAGCATTGAATATATGGATAACCGGGCTATTGTTATTAGCGGCGATTTTATTAAATGCGATTTGCCGTACGCTAAGAAAAATGGCGTGTATGATATTATTACTGTTGAATCATACGATCAAGATGAGCTCGATAAAAAAATGGAAAAATTAGGCGATTTATGCGATGAGGCTGGTGCCGTCGAGGTATTGATGGCTGATGACCGGATTTGGGAAGCCAGAAAACAATTTGCCGATGCTTGCCGCGAAATTTGCTTGACTTGGGCTAGTTCGGACTATGTCGTTCCTCTTGATAAAATTATCAATGTCACAACAGAACTTCCAAATATCATGAAAAAACATGACATTGATGGGGGCATTGTAGCACATATTGGTGATGGAAATATTCATGTCAACGTATTAAATACTCATAATCAGGGGCCGGAAGAATGGGCGAATACCTTGCATGCGTATGATGATGATATTTTTTCGCTGGTATATAGCCTGGGCGGCAAAATGTCTGGTGAGCATGGTATTGGATATAAGAAAAAAGCTGAATTTGAGAAGTTTACGCCTGAAGGTGAGTTAAGACTTATGCGCCTGCTGAAGAAGGCTTGGGATCCGAATAATATTATGAATCCGTCGAAAGTTATTGATGTTGAGTAAATAGTATAATTCTAGGGAGGAAACATTATGAGTAAATTCAAAGAAAGATTGAAAAATGGCGAACGGTTATTTGGGCCGTTCCTCAACATGAATTATCCGGCCGTCGTAGAAATCGCCGGCCTGGCAGGCTTTGACTTTGTCATCATCGACAACGAACATGGCGAAATTCCCTTGGAAAGCACAGTCGATTTGATTCGCGCTGCGAAATTGACGGGAATTCCGGCTATTGTCCGCGTATACGAAGGTAATCCTGAACTCATCGACAAAGCGCTGGATTTGGGCGCCGACGGCGTTCAGATTCCGAATATCGGCTCTAAGGAAGCCGCTGAAATCGCTGTACAGGCCGCTAAATTCGCGCCGGAAGGCAGCCGCGGCTGCAACCGCTTCGTTCGCGCCGGCCGCTACGGCAGCATCGATAAAGCCGATTTCTTCGGCAAGGCCAATGAAGAAACGGCCGTTATTCTTCAGGTAGAAGGCCAGGACGGCGTCAACGCCCTGCCGGAAATCTTGAAGGTCAAAGGCGTAGACGTCTTGTTCGTCGGCCCCTATGACCTCTCGGCCTCCTTGGGCATCCCCGGCCAGGTAGATCATCCGAAGGTCATCGAACAGATGAATGAAATTATGGCTCAGGCGAAAGAAGTCGGCGTAGCCGTAGGCTTCTTCGTCGACGACGTGAAGAAAGCCGTAGAATGGAAAAAACGAGGCGTACAGTACGTTTCCTTCTCCAGCGACGTAGGTGAATTGTTTACTCGTTTTAAGGAAAACGCCGACTACTTTAAAGAACATTGATGAAACTGTATGCGCGTATCCTTTTGAGAAGGAGTGTGGATGATAATGGGTGAATTTTCTGGGAAAATCGTACTAGTTACAGGGGGCAGCAAAGGAATTGGCGCTGCTACGGTAAGGCGTTTTTGTGAAGAAGGCGCACATTGTATTATTGCCAGCCGCCATCTGGAAGAGTGTCAGTCTTTTGCTGATGAATTGCAGCAAGCGGGATTTTCTGCAAGCGCCTTGGCGGTGGATGTAAGTAAAGTAGCTGAGATCAAGCAAATGGTCGGCGATGTTATAGATCAATTTGGCAAAATTGATGTGTTAGTTAATTCTGCTGGAGTTAATAATAGGAAATATGCAGTAGATTACGTAGAAGAAGATTGGGATTATATTATGAATATCAATCTGAAAGGGGCGTATTTCTGCACGGTTGAAGTGGGTAAGGAAATGTTAAAACAACAGAAGGGGGCTATTATTAGCTTGTCATCCTTGCAAAGTCACATCAACATGCAAAGATTATCGATCTATGGAGCAAGTAAAGCTGGGATACGAAATTTTACTAAGGGTTTGGCAAATGAATGGGCTACAAAAGGTGTTCGTGTAAATTGTGTGTCGCCTGCATTTATAGCTACTCCGTTAGTAGAGAAGGTACTGCAAGATCCTTCTTATACTACGATTATAGATTCGCGTACGCCTATGAAGCGTGTCGGCACTCCTGATGAAGTTGCAAACGTTATTCTTTTTTTAGCATCGGATAAGGCAAGTTATATTACTGGAGCAGATATTGCAATTGACGGCGGATGGACGGCTAGTTAATGAATTGAGGCCATAATACGAAGGGTTTGTCACGTATATATTTACCATGCGTGGCAAACCTTTAGTTTTTTATATTCTATTATATATTCCTCTTAGTGAAATGGAGGATGTTTTATGATTTTTCAATTTGGAATTCCTACAAAAACATTATTTGGTGTTGGCCAACTCAATCATTTGCATGAGCAAATGATGCCAGGTAAAAAGGCGTTGCTGATTCTTTCTAATGGAATTTCGGCAAAGAAATATGAGTATTTAAATCGTACGGAAAAAGAATTACACTTGGCTGGTGTTGAGACCGTTCTTTTTGATCAAATCGAACCCAATCCTACTAAAACAACAGTTATGATGGGGGCAGCTGTTGCTCGGCAGGAAAGATGTGATTTTCTTGTTGCTTTAGGTGGAGGCAGCTGTATTGATGCTTCCAAAGCAATTGCAGTTATGGCTACAAACAAAGGTGATTTATGGGATTATATTCAGAATGGTACTGGAAAACGGCAGCCTATTGCCGTCAACCCTTTGCCGATTATTGCGATTACGACGACTGCTGGAACGGGTTCGGAAACAGATGCTGGAGGTGTTATTACGAATACGGAAACGAATGAAAAAACACCGATAAAAAGCCCACTTCTATTTCCGAAATTGGCTATTATCGACCCGGAATTGATGTTGACAGTTCCTCCGAAATATACTGCTTACCAAGGATTTGATGCATTATTTCACAATATTGAAGGATATTTGTCATGTAAAGCAAATCTTATGAGCGAAATGATTGCTCTTGAAGCCGTTGACCAAATTAGTACCTGGCTTCCTGTGGCTGTTCAAGATGGCTCTAATATAGAGGCGCGAGAACGAGTTGCCTTTGGCAATTATTTGGGAGGCTTGGAAATGTGCACAAGTTCTAATATGAGTGAGCATTCTTTGGAACATGCCTTAACGGCGTATCATCAGGAATTGCCGCATGGTGCGGGCTTAATTATGCTGAGTAAGGCATACTTTACCTATATGATTGAGCACCATGTGTGTGATGAACGTTTTGTTGCTTTGGCGAAAAAAATGGGGAGAACTGATGCGGAAAAGCCGGAGGAATTTATTATAGCGCTAGAAGAACTAAAGGAAAAATGTGATGTGTCTGACCTTAAAATGTCTGATTATGGCATTGTTCCGGATGAATTTCCTAAAATGGCTGCTAATGCGAAATCAGCAATGGCTTTTCTCTTTGAAGGAGACCGTATGGAACTGAAGGAAGAGGACTGCGTCAATATTTTAAATGCTGCATACCAATAAGATGAGGTTATTCAAGTTAGATTAAGATAGCTTCTATATAAAAATAAAGGGCTCTTTCTTCAGAACGCAGGTTAAATTACAAAACTTGCATATTTAAGAAAGAGCTTTTTGTTATTTTATATGATTTTATGCTTCATAAAGACTGATGTAAAATGACCTATAAATAAAATAGGAGCAGCTACAGGTGTTTTTTGATCCTGCAGTTGCTCCTATTCGTCTTTTAATAGTTTGAGATATTTGGTATTTGAGAAACAAAGGAATCAAGAAATAAGTTGCTGTCAGAGATGCCAAGCCGTTGCAGATTGCGCTCTAGTACATTTTGTCCAGTTAATAACGCGTTGACTACAATTTCTTTTTTTTCTTTTGTCAATCTGAAAGTGGGAATGCTTACACTGACAGCTGCAATGATTTTGCCATTATGATGGATTGGTACAGCAAAGCAGCTCAAATCAGGAGAAATTTCTCCTGATTCCTGAAAATATCCCGATGACTTAGAATGGATACATTCATCATATAACTGCTCTATCGTTTTGCACGTTTTTTCTGTTACCGGTTTTAGTGGTTCTTTATAAATCGATGCTAGCTCTTGAAGTGAATAACTGCTCAGTAATGCTTTACCCAATGAGGTACTATAGGCTGGCAGACGTTTGCCAACGAAGGAGATAAGGCGGATTGGTTCTGCCGAATCTTCCTTTGCAAGATATAAGACATCGCCATTGACTAAAATTCCTAATTGGCAAGTTTCAGAGGTTTTAGATACAATTTCTTTCATTTCCTTTTTAAAAACGTCTAGTAAACCGACATTTTGGAGAGAGGCAGAGCCGATGAGGAACATACTGATACCTATGACATATTTGCCATTGCTTTTTTGTTCAATAAAATCTCTATCGCGTAATGTATGAATGATTGGAACGATCGTACTTTTAGGAACTTGAATTTTTGTAGCTATTTCTGTTAATGTCAGACCTTCGTCGTTTGCAGACGCAAGCGATTGCATGATATCTAAAACGCGCAATGTCGGCTTGTGCTGGGAATATACCATAACGTATCACTTCTTTCCTCATGTATATTGAAGAGTACATATTTCTCTTCCCGAGTTATTCAATATGTAAATAATACTTTATACATATACATTATATAGTATTATGAATTTTTCGTCCACATATTGGAACAATTATTTTTAGAGAAACTTCATCATATGTATCGAGAATCAAATAATCATACATACTTTATTATAAACGTATTTACAAATTGACATTCAAAAACACCAATGTTATTATATATTTAGTACTAATATAAGAACTTGAACGTAATTAGGAAAAGAGGGTGTGCTATGGATGGAGAAGGAATGAAAACGATTGTCCGCTCAGTTGCTCGTGCACTAGATATCATTGATTTTATTGCAAATGCGGACCAGGCACCCTCATTTACAACTATCCAAAAGGAAATGGGAATTCCTAAGAGTTCATTATCCAATTTATTAAAGGAGTTGGTGTATAAAGAATATATTGAATATGATTCCATCCATAAAGGATATTGCGTAAGTCGCAAGCTCATTGTCCTTTCTGCCACTATTATTAATAAAAAAGACATAAATCATCTTTTTAGCATTCAGAAGAAAATTTAGATATAAGATATATCTTTAATATTGCAAGTCTCACTAGATTTTGGAGGAATCCTTAGATTTAGTGAGATTTTTTTTATATTTAAAATTTTATGAATTATTTTATTAATTCGAATATGTACTATCTCTGATAATAGTATATGTCTATATTGATTTCAATATTTTTTTATCATCATAGAGGTTTTATTATTTATTAAGCATTGAATTTTTTCTCGTAAAATGATAAAATAACGAATATAAGAATAAAGACGTATACACGAACAAAATGAGGCGAAAGAGACATGCTTATTTATGAAATATATTGCCTTGAATAGGAAGTAGTTTACTAAAGTTTTTGTATGCGGAACTTGTTTTTACATGTCATTTAGAAAAAGGAGGAACTATTACATCATGAAGAAAAACTATGTTGTAATGGATGGCAACACTGCTGCCGCATATGCATCGTATGCCTTTACGGAAGTAGCTGCCATTTTCCCCATTACGCCGTCGTCAGTTATGGCTGAAAAGGTTGACGAATGGGCTGCTAAGGGAAAGAAAAATATCTTTGGCAATACGGTTGATGTTATTCAAATGCAGTCTGAAGCAGGCGCGGCCGGTACATGCCACGGCTCGCTGCAGGCCGGCGCTTTGACGACGACTTACACGGCTTCTCAGGGCTTGCTGCTCATGATTCCGCCGATGTTCAAAATCGGCGGCGAATTCCTGCCGGGCGTATTCCACATTGCCGCTCGTACGGTCAGCGCTCACGCTCTTTCCATTTTCGGCGATCACTCCGACGTCATGGCCTGCCGTTCCACCGGCTTCGGCATGATCATGTCTTCGTCGCCGCAGGAAGTCATGGATTTGGGTGCCGTATCGCATTTATCGGCAATCGGAGGCCGCTATGCCTTCATGCACGTATTCGACGGCTTCCGTACGTCTCACGAAATGCAGCGTATCGAAGCGCTGGACTACGACGAATTGAAAAAGCTCGTCGACTACGATCAGCTGAACGCCTTCCGCAAAAACGCCTTGAATCCTGAACATCCCTACGAACGCGGCACGACGGTCAATCCGGATATCTTCTTCCAGTGCAAAGAAGGGGCGAACGAAAAAATCGCTTCCATTCCCGGCGTCGTACAGCATTACATGGATGAAATCAATAAATTGACAGGCCGCGATTATAAACTCTTTAACTACTACGGCGCTCCCGATGCGGAAGAAGTTGTAGTCGTCATGTGTTCGGCGGCGGAAACGGTCCGCGACACTGTCGATTACCTCAACGCTCAGGGCAAGAAGGTCGGCATGGTACAGGTTCACTTGTATCGTCCGTTCTCCGTACAGCACTTCACCGAAGCTATTCCGGCTACGTGCAAAAAGGTTGCCGTACTGGACCGCACGAAGGAATCGGGCTCCATCGGCGAACCGCTGTACTTAGACGTACAGAGCGCCTTGATTCAGGCTGGCCGCGGCGATATCGTCGTTGTCGGCGGCCGCTACGGCTTGGCTTCCAAGGATACGACGCCGGCTCAAATCGCTGCTGTGTATACTAACTTGGAACAGGCTCAGCCGAAAAACAACTTTACTATCGGCATCGTAGACGACGTAACGAATACGTCCCTGACAGACGAACCGATCAAACTGTCCTACGAAGGCCAGACGGCTGCTAAGATCTGGGGCCTCGGCGGTGACGGCACGGTCGGCGCAAACAAAAACGCCATTACCATCATCGGCTTGACGGCAGATAAATATGCCCAAGCATACTTCTCCTACGATTCCATGAAGACTGGCGGCCTGACCCAGTCGCACCTCCGCTTCGGCGATCAGCCCATCCATGCGACGTACCTCGTCGATTCGGCTGATTTCGTAGGCTGCCACGCTCCGACATACGTTCATAAATACGATACGACGGCCGAATTAAAGGACGGCGGCGTATACCTCCTGAACTGTCCCTGGACGGCGGAAGAGTTGGAAACGCAGCTGCCGGCCAAGATGAAACGCGATTTGTACAATAAACATGCTCAGTTCTACACGATCGATGCTACAAAATTAGCTGGTGAAATCGGCTTGGGCGAACGTGTCAACACGATTCTCCAGGCTGCGTTCTTCGAACTGACCAAGGTTATTCCTATCGACATGGCTGTGGAAGCGATGAAGCAAGGCAACTATGACAGCTACTTCAAAAAAGGCGGTCAGGAAATCGTCGACAAGAACAACAAAGCAGTTGACGCTGGTATCGAAGGCCTCGTAAAAGTAGAAGTTCCTGCTTCTTGGGCCAATGCTGTCGATACGCCGAAGGATCTGTCCCACTTGCCTGAATTCATTCAGGATATTGTGGAACCGATGAATCGTCAGCAGGGCGACTTCATTCCGGTATCGGTATTCAAGAAGCATGATTGTTTCGACGGCACATGGCCTCTCGGCACGACGGAATACAGCAAGCGCGGCGTAGCCATCAAGGTTCCCCGCTGGAATGCTGAAGTCTGCGCGCAGTGCAACAGCTGCTCCATGGCCTGCCCCCACGCAGCTATCCGCCCGGTTCTCCTTACGGATGAAGAATTGGCCGGCGCTCCGGAAAGCTTCGTAACGGTTAAGGCGAAGGGCGCTAAGCTGGCCGATTACAACTTCCGCCTCCAGGTTTCGCCGTACGACTGCCTCGGCTGCGGCGTCTGCGTAAGCGTCTGCCCGCTGAAAGATAAGGGCGCTCTTACGATGGTTCCCATGGAAGAAGAAGCTGCCCAGCAGGATAACTTCAACCGTTTCGTCATGGACGAACAGTACCTCAAGAAGGAAGCTGTCAGCGACAAGACCGTCAAAGAACTGCAGTTTGCCAAACCGTACTTCCAGTTCTCGCCGGCCTGCGCAGGCTGCGCTGAAACGACGTACATCAAGACGGTTACGCAGCTCTTCGGCAGCCGCATGTATGTTGCCAATGCGTCTGGCTGCTCCTCCGCATATGGCGGCTCTTTGCCGACGACGCCGTACTGCACGGACAACCGCGGCTTCGGCCCGTGCTGGGAACAGTCCTTGTTCGAAGACAACGCCGAATTTGCTTACGGCTTCTTCCACGCTCAGGACGTTATTCAGCAGGAACTGCGCATCCATTTGAATGCCTTGAAGGAACAGAACGTCGCCGTAGAAGCTATCGACGAATACCTGGCTCACTACAGCGAAGGCGACAAGTCCCGCGAAGTGACGGACGCTCTCGTCGCCGCATTGGAACAGGTTCCGGCGAATGAAGACGTAACCTTCGTCCTTCAGAATAAAGAATATCTGGCTAAGAAATCCGTATGGGCCTTCGGCGGCGACGGCTGGGCATACGACATCGGCTTCGGCGGTATCGACCACGTCATCGCTCAGAACCGCGACGTCAACATCCTAGTCATGGATACGGAAGTATACTCCAATACAGGCGGCCAGTCCTCCAAGGCTACTCCGACGGCAGCCGTAGCGAAATTCGCCGCCGGCGGCAAGCAGGTCAAGAAGAAAGATCTCGGTGCTATCGCCATGACCTACGGCTACGTATACGTCGCTCAGGTCGCTATGGGCTACAACCAGGCGCAGACGCTCCGCGCTCTCCGCGAAGCCGAAGCATATCCCGGCCCGTCCATCGTCATCGCATACTGCCCGTGCCTCGAACACGGTATCAAAGCCGGTATGGGAGCTACGCAGCTTGAAATGAAGAAAGCCGTAGAATGCGGCTACTGGCACCTCTACCGCTACGACCCGCGTCTGGCGGCAGAAGGCAAGAATCCGTTCCAGCTTGATTCTCCGGAACCGGATTCCGACAAGATGGTCGAATACCTGCGCGGTGAAAACCGTTACAACCGCTTGCAGATCAACTTCCCGGAACGTGCGGAAGCATTGTACGAAAAGACGATCCGCGAAGCGAAGGAACGCTATGCCAAATACGCTAAAATGGCAGGCAAATAAGAGTAATTAAGTAAAAAGAAGCTCTGTCCACGCAAGGATAAACGCTCCATCTTTCGTACCGGCAGAGCTTCTAATTACTTGATTATATAAACAAAATTCATTAAGGGAGAAAGGGGATAACAGAATAATGGAGTTCCAGCTTTCAGACGAACAAAAAATGATAACCAAAATGGTCCGCGATTTTGCCGAAAAGGAAATTGCGCCGACAGTTCACCAGCGCGATGAAGAAGAAGTTTTTGATCGCAGCATCGTCGATAAACTCGGCGAATTGGGCTTAATGGGGATTTTCTTTCCGGAAGAATACGGCGGCGGTGGCGGCGACTACATGAGCTATATTCTCGCAAATGAAGAATTGGCCCGCGTAGACGATTCTATCGCCTGCAGCTACGCTGCGTCTGTGTCCCTTTGCGCATGGCCTATTTATACATATGGCACGGAAGAACAAAAGCAAAAATACTTGGTTCCCTTGGCAGAAGGCACGAAGTTAGGCGCTTTCGGTTTGACGGAACCCAACGCTGGTACCGATTCGGCGCAACAGCAATCTCATGCTGAAAAAGTCGGCGACCACTACGTGCTGAACGGCAGCAAGATTTTCATTACCAACGGCGGAGCCGCCGATATTTACGTCGTCTTTGCCATGACTGACAAGTCCCAGGGCACGAAGGGCATTTCCGCCTTTATCTTGGAAAAGGGTATGCCGGGCTTTACCTTCGGCAAAAAAGAACATAAATTGGGCATTCACGGCTCCCAGACGATGGAATTGGTATTCCAGGATGTCGTTGTACCGAAGGAAAACCTTCTCGGCGAAGAAGGAAAGGGCTTTAAAATTGCCATGACATCTTTGGATGGCGGTCGTATCGGCGTAGCTGCTCAGGCTCTCGGCATCGCCCAGGCGGCCTTGGAAGCGGCCGTTCAATACTCGAAGGAACGCACGCAGTTCGGCAAGCCTATCAGCAAATTCCAAGGCGTTTCTTTTATGCTGGCTGACATGGCGACACGTCTCGACGCCGCTCGGCTGCTGACATACCGCGCCGCATATTTGAAAGGCGCAGGCCTTCCCTATTCTAAAGAAGCCGCGATGGCCAAGATGTACGCTTCCGACGCGGCTATGGCTATCGCTACAGACGCCGTACAGATCTTCGGCGGCTACGGCTACACGCGCGAATACCCGGTAGAACGGCTGCTGCGCAATGCAAAGATTACGCAGATTTACGAAGGCACGAACCAGGTACAGCGCATGGTCATTTCCGGCAGCTTGCTGCGGTAATATAACGTTTGCAATTTGCTCACATTTGTTAAAAATAATGGAAAGGGTGTCCAATCATGAAGGAAGAATTGACGTATGATGAAATGCAGGTAGGCGACACGACTACCTTTGGCAAGACGATCAGTGAATCGGACGTATATGCCTTTGCCGGCATTACAGGCGATTTCAACCCTATGCACGTCAATGAACAAATCGCCAAAGAATCGATGTTTAAAGGCCGCATTGCTCACGGCATGATTTCGGCCGGCATCATTTCGACGACGATGACGAAGGCCATGCACGGAGGCACGCCGATTTATTGCTCCCAGGAGTTGAAATTCAAAGCTCCCGTACGCATTGGCGACACGATTACCTGCACGGCAACGATTATCGAAAAAATTCCTGAAAAACACCGCCTCATTTTGAGTACCGTCGTAACGAATCAGGACGGCGTCGTCGTCACAGACGGCAAGGCTGTCATGTTAAAGAAATAACAATAGTATAAAGTTTTATACTAATTATTTTTGATTATATGAGGAAACCGGACTCAGATGTGTAAGAGTCGGAGTCCGGCTTTCTTTTTGCATAGCAAATATAATAACATAACGTTGTTTTTATTACATTATATTGGAATTATTTTGCATACTAATGATTTATTGACATTAAGTAAAAAAGATCGATACTAAAAAAATATATTTGAACTCATGTATTGCTATGGATATTTCTAAGTGATATACTGAACTCATGAAGGATGAATATACGAAGCAATACGCATTTAAGAACGAATAAAGACAATACTTGCTTTTAGGTACATACAGCTTTAATAGCTGTTTGTTATAATGGGTTTTGTAATTTATTAAATAGGAGGCGAAATAAGACATGATTAACGGTATGATTATTGATCCAAAGGATAATGTTGCTGTAGCAATTGAACAGATTAAGAAAGGCGATCTCATTACATATTTGAATTTTGAAAAGGAAGCTGTTGAATTAACTGCAGCTGAAGACATTCAAATTTACCACAAATTTGCTATTCGGGATATCGCTGATGATGAACCGATTGTAAAATATGGGGAACATATTGGACATGCTGCCGGATTGATAAAAAAAGGTGAACATGTTCACGTTCATAATGTTAAAAATGTTCGAGAAGATCTGGGTTAAAAGGAGGAGATGACATGAACTTTTTAGGATATAAAAGACCAGATGGCCGTGTTGGCGTACGCAATTACGTGTTAGTATTACCTGCAAGTGTTTGCGCAACTGATACAGCCCGTATTGTTTCTCAGCAGGTTCAGGGCACAGTCACTTTCCATAATCAAAATGGCTGTTCTCAAGTTCCGTCTGACCAACAGCTTACAATGGATATAATGGCAGGTTTCGCTGCTAATCCTAATATTTATGGTACGGTTGTTATATCGTTAGGTTGTGAAAACTGTCAGATGGATTTGGTTGTCAAAGCCATTCAGGAACGGACAAATAAGCCTATCAAGCAGGTTATTATTCAAGAATCTGGCGGAACGATCAAGGCTATGGAAAAGGCTGTACGATATGCCAGAGAAATGGTAATCGAAGCCAGCATGGTTCAGCGGGAAGAATTTGATATTTCCCATTTAATTGTAGGTACAAACTGCGGCGGTTCTGACCCTACGTCGGGATTGGCTTCCAATCCGGTGGTTGGTGATCTGAGCGATCGTTTGGTTGATTTAGGCTCTACCTCTATTTTGAGTGAAACAACAGAATTTATTGGGGCTGAACACATTTTGGCTCGGCGTGCTAAGGATGAAGAGGTTCGTAATCGCATTTTCGAAATTGTTCATCGCTATGAAAAAGCGTTGCAGCTCGTTGGTGAAGAAGTTCGGGAAGGCAACCCTTCGCCTGGTAACAAAGCCGGCGGCTTGACTACGTTGGAAGAAAAATCGTTAGGTTGCATTCATAAAGGCGGTCATCGCGTTATCAGTGCTGTATACGATTATGCAAAACAAATAGATGAAAAAGGCTTGGTTATCATGGATACACCGGGCAACGACTTTTCTTCTGTAGCGGGGATGGTTGCAGGCGGCTGCCAAGTTGTTGTCTTTACAACGGGACGAGGAAATGTCATGGGTAATCCTATTTGTCCGGTGATCAAACTTACGGGCAATAAGCTCACGTATGAGAATATGGAAGATAACATGGATTTCAATGCCAGCCCGGTAATTTATGGACAAAAAACAATTGAAGAGTTGGGTAAAGAATTGCTTGACTTGACGATTGAGGTGGCTAACGGCAAGCAGACGAAATCAGAAGCATTAGGTTTTATGGAAATAGCAATTGCCCGTGTATGCAATTATGTTTAAAAACTGAAAGTTGAGGAGCGTAACTTATATGAAAAAAGCCGAATATTTTTCGCCAGTTGTAACTATTTTTGATCAGGATGGAAATGTTGATGCCGGTGGTAATAAACTCGTGTATGAACATTTAATCAATGGCGGTGTAGATGGGATTGTTGTTATGGGCAGTTCCGGAGAGTTCTTTGCTATGTCTATGGAACAAAGAAAGCAGTTGATTGATATTGCTGTTCCTTGTATTAATCATAGAGTGAAGTGCTTAGTAGGAACAGGCTGCATGACTCCGAAGGAAACCGTTGAATTATCTAACTATGCCCTTCAAGCTGGTGCCGATGCCGTTATGATTATTGGGCCCTATTACTTTACCTTGGGAGCACAAAACATTGAATGGTATTATGACCAGATTCTTCCTCTGATTCAGGGCAATGTTTTCCTCTATAACTATCCCGGCGGTTCTGGATATGATTTGACTCCGGAAATTACATTGCGTCTTTTGCGCAAGCATAAGAACCTTGTAGGGTATAAGGATACGGTTGACAACTTTGGACATACAAGAGCATTGATTAATGCGACAAAAGGCGAGTTCCCTGACTTTATCGTAATGTCTGGATTTGATGAAAGCTTGATGCATACAATGCTGAGCGGAGGAAATGGATGCATTGGCGGGTTGTCAAATATTGCTCCGGAAGTATGTTCGGCTTGGGTAAAAGCTATTAATGACGGAAATGTAGCAGACATAGAAAAATACCAAAAAATTATTAATTCATTGATGAATTTCTATACGATTAACGAGCCATTCCTTCCTGCAGTAAAGACGGCAATGTCTCTGCGAGGATTGAATATTTCTACGCATTGTCTTGAATTTAATCCGATTACGGCGGAGCAAGTTCAGCAAGTAGAGAAAATTTTACAAGATAATGGCTTAAAATAATTATTTTGAAAGGAGAGAGCAAAATGGATGCTAACATTATTGCAAATTTGTGCCAGGATATTGCGATTCCCAAAATGGTAAAGGTAAAACAGCATTTTGATCCTTCGTATATTGCGCCTGAAGACATTCCGCAAGTTATTTGGAAGGAATTAGATCGGGATATCATAGCATCTCAGATCAAATCGGGAATGTCGATTGCCATTACCTGCGGCAGCCGCGGTGTTGCGAACATTGATATCATCATTAAAGCTGTTGTTGACTATGTAAAACAAAAAGGCGGAAGCCCCTTTGTATTTCCTGCTATGGGCAGTCATGGCGGTGCAACTCCGGAAGGTCAGCTTGAAATCGTTAATGGGTATGGTGTTACGGAAGAAGCCATGGGATGTCCTATCAAAGCATCGATGGAAACGAAGCAGATTGGCGTTACTGATGATGGACGGCCTGTATTTATTGATAAATATGCTTCGGAAGCCGACGGCATTATCATGGTTGGCCGCATTAAAGCTCATACGCAGTTTGTAGGTCCGTATGAAAGCGGCCTCATGAAAATGGCTGTTATCGGCATGGGTAAGCAGCATGGTGCAGAAGGCGTTCATGAACAGGGCTTCCCTAAAATGGCCGAAAATCTGCAGCGGTACGGTAAAGTTATTTTAAAGAATGCGCCCATTATTTGTGGTATCGGCACCATTGAAAACGCATTTGATCAGACGTACAAATTAGTAGCACTTACTCCGGATGAAATTATCGAACAGGAACCAGGCCTTCTCTTAGAAGCTAAGAGGATGATGGGACATATTCTTATTGATAATGCCGATGTTCTTATCGTCGATGAAATCGGCAAAAACATCAGCGGCGACGGCATGGATCCGAATGTTTCCGGTACTTTGCCTCGTGAAACGGGTGTTCCGCGCGGCGCAGATGGATCGGATCCGCGCATTGGCAACTTCAAAGCAAAACGTGTTGTAGTTCTCGATTTAACAGAAGAAACCCATGGCAATGCGAATGGTTTAGGCTTGGCAGATGTCACGACACAGCGATGCGTAGATAAGATTATTAATGAAATGGCATATCCGAATGCTATTACATCTACCATTCTTGAAATGGTTAAAATCCCGTTCTGGACGCCCAATGACAGACTGGCTGTACAAGCTGCTGTTAAGACCTGTGCAGATGCAGATAAAGTGAAGCCTCGTATTATTCGTATTAAAAATACAATGGAAATCGAGGAAATTGAAGTTTCTGAAGCCTTGATTCCGGAAGTAGAAGCTAATCCTAATATGGAAATCATAGGGGAAGTAGCTCCTATGCAGTTTGATGAAAATGGCAATTTATTTTAATTGGTTGAATGGAGTGAAAGAAAATGGCTGAAGCAATTGCTAAAAATATTCCGGGAAAAAGATGGACTCGGATTATTCCGCCGTGTATTTTAGTTTATATCTTTGGTTTTATGGATAGAACAAATATTGGTTTTGCTATGGCTGGAGGCATGAGCGAAGAACTGCAGATGACAGCAACGCTCTCCGGTTTGGCAGCTGGTATTTTCTTCGTTGGTTATATGGTTTTGCAGGTTCCGGGTGGTGCATTGGCAGAAAAAGGCCACGCTAAGAAGTTTATTGCCGGTGCTATTTTGGCATGGAGTATCATGTGTATGCTGTTAGGTTTTGTTGATACGGCGGCGCATATGCTGATTCTCCGATTCCTTATCGGCGTTGCTGAAGGCGGCGTTTGGCCGGCAGTTCTCGTTATTCTTAGCCACTGGTTCCCGGCTTCGGAACGCGGCAGAGCGAATTCATACTTTATCATGAACATCGCTATTGCCTCTATTATTACCGGTCCTGTTTCTGGTTGGCTTGTAACGAGCTATGGCTGGCGTTCCGTATTTATCGTCGAAGGTCTCGTATCCTTGCTTTTGATCTTCGTATGGTGGCCGATGATTAGTGAAGATCCTAAAACGGCTAAATGGCTTTCGGAAGAAGAACGCAATTACATCGTCAGTGCACGTGAAGCTGAACAGGCTGCTATTAGCGGTGAAACCGGGAAGGTTTCTTTAGGACAGATTTTTGGCAGTCTTAACATGTGGAAATTGATTTTGATTTACTTCGCATACCAGACGGGGATTTACGGTTTTGCTATGTGGCTGCCTACTATTATTCGCGATCTTACATCGTCTAGTATGACAATGATCGGTTTCCTTTCGACAATTCCGTATTTTGCTTGCATGGCTGGTTTGTACATTTTCGGACATCTTTCTGACAGAAGCGGTAACCGCAAGAAATACGTTGCTCTTCCGCTGTTAGGTTTTGCTCTCTGCTTCTTGGCATCGGTATTGTTCCAAGCGCAGCCTTGGGTATCCTTTGCTTTCCTCTGCGGCTGCGGGCTTTTCTTACAGTGCGCTTCCGGCATTTTCTGGACGATTCCTACGTTGCTTTTCCCGGCTAATGTTGCTGGTGGCTCCATGGGTATTATCAACGCATTGGGGAATTTGGGCGGTTTCGTCGGACCCTTTATCGTAGGTTATCTTACGACGCAGTTCATGTCTATTTTTGCTGGTGTTTATTTCTTGGCAGCCTGCTTGTTTGCTGGCTTCTTGCTCACGCTGACGCTGCCTAAGAAAACAGAAGGAAAATAATAAATATATAAAACGATACCATATGTCGTTTATGTGAAAAAGAGAGGATGTCTCGTTAATAAACGGCGGCATCCTCTCTTTTTATACTCTTTGATGTGGTAATTTTAATCGGTATTAGGAAGGAGAAATGTATGTCTATTAAAAATTTGTATACAAATGAACCGCAAGGTATCTATGATGCCGTAACGCATGCAGACGGACCTAAGGGGACGTTGCCCTTGACGCCGGATATGTTGAAGACATTACCTAGCGGAAATATTTTTGGCATGACTATGAATGCAGGTGAAGGCTGGAATACGGATACCTTAGCTAATGGCGATGTAATGATCATAAGCACAAAAGGCGGACTCCGTAATCCAGATGGCAGTCCGATCGCTGTTGGGCTTCATCAAGGTCATTATGAATTGGATATTCAGGTTGCAGAAGCGGCAGATGAAATTAAAAATATGGGATTAGTTCCTTACGCAGCTTTTGTTTCTGACCCTTGTGATGGCCGTACTCAGGGGACGATTGGTATGTTTGATTCTTTGCCGTACCGCAATGATGCAGCTATCGTTATGAAACGGCTGATTCGTTCTCTTCCGACTCGTAAAGCTGTTATTGGCATTGCCTCCTGTGATAAGGGGTTACCGGCAACGATGATGGCTTTGGCCAGCATGCATGATATTGCTACAGTTTTAGTTCCGGGTGGTTCTACTCTGATGCCGAATAAAGGGGAAGACCTTGGTACAGTACAGACAATCAGCGTGCGCTTTGCTAATGGGGAATTATCTTATGAAGATGCTATTCGCCTTGGCTGCAGTTCTTGTGCAAGTTCTGGCGGCGGCTGTCAGTTCTTTGGTACAGCTGGAACCTCACAGGTAATTGGAGAATCTTTAGGCTTGGCGTTAACTCATTCTGCCTTGGCTCCGTCCGGATCTGTAATTTGGAAAGATATTGCCAGAAAATCGGCTATTGCAGCTGTTGAAATGGAAAAGAATGGTATTACGACTAAAGATGTCTTGACTGATCACGCTATTGAAAATGCTATGATTCTTCATGCAGCCTTTGGCGGTTCGACGAATTTATTGCTTCATTTGCCAGCTATTGCATATGCTGCTGGCTGCAGAAGACCAACTGTTGAAGATTGGGCACGTATTAATAAGGAAGTTCCGCGCTTGGTCAGTGTATTACCAATTGGACCGGTCAATTATCCGACAGCGGCAGCATTCTTGGCTGGCGGTGTTCCGGAAGTTATGCTGCATTTGCGCAAATTAGGCTTGCTGCATGAAGATGTAATGACAGTTACCGGCAGTACTCTTGGTGAAAATCTTGATTGGTGGGAAAATTCGGAACGGCGTCAAGCATGCCGCAAACGTTTGCAGGAAGTGGATAATCTTGATCCTAATGAAGTTATTTTCTCTCCTGAAAAAGCTAAAGAAAAGGGTATTGGTTCGACAGTTACGTTCCCTGTTGGCAATATTGCTCCGGAAGGCGCAGTTGTCAAATCTACAGCCATTGACCCGAGTGTAATTGACGATGACCATGTATTCAGACATACTGCTAAAGTTAAGGTATTTACTTCTGAAAAAGCTGCTATTACTGCTTTGAAAGAACCGGGCCGAATTGTTGCTGGCGATATCATGGTTGTCATGGGCGGCGGTCCGTTGGGAACAGGGATGGAAGAAACATATCAGCTGACGTCTGCTTTGAAGAATTTACCTTTTGGTAAACATGTGTCTTTGATTACAGATGCTCGGTTCTCCGGTGTTTCTACTGGCGCTTGCTTTGGACATGTTGGACCTGAAGCGTTGGCAGGGGGCCCCATTGGTAAATTGAGAGACGGCGATATTGTAGAAATTATTGTCGACACGGTTAAACTTGAAGGCAGTTTGAACTTTATCGGCACAGAAGATCAGCCTATGACCTATGAGGAAGGTGCTGCTGAATTAGCTAAACGTGAAACGAATCCGGATGTCCGTCCTGATGAAGATTTGCCGGATGATACGCGGTTATGGGCTGCGTTGCAGGATGTAAGCGGAGGCGCCTGGAAAGGCACTGTTTACGATGTAGATCAAATTATAAAAGTATTGAATGCAGGCAAAAAAGTATTAGGCTTATAAGTCCTAAATGAATTTGTTTGCAGAAAGTGTGTTATTTCAATAGTATAATTTGTTAACCCTCACAATCCATAAAATATATGATGAAATAACAAGGCATGCCTAACGGGTCTGAGACTCGCAGGGCATGCCTTGTTGGCGTGATGCAATATATCGTTTGCTTTATTGAACGGGTTATTTCAATACGAAGGTTTCAATGGCTTCGCCGACGGCTCCGTCGTTGTTCGTCGCGTTGGTGACGACGCTGCAGTATTGGCGGATTAGGGGATTTAAATTATGGACGCCTACGCTGAGGCCGGCGGCTTGGAGCATTTCGATGTCGTTGATATTGTCGCCGATAGCCATCGTTTCTTCAGGCTGTACGCCGAGCATGGCGGCTAATTTGAGGAGGGCGACGCCTTTCGTGACGCCCTTGTGCATGAACTCGATGTAGCGGTTGCTGGAAAAGCTGACCGTGATGTCGTCGAGAAGGGGCTTCATTTCGGCGTGGATTTCCTGAAGGCGGCTGTAGTCGGTGTGCATGATGATGAGCTTGCAGACTTCTTCCTTGCCGCGCAGGAAGTCGAGGGTCTTTTCCGCCGTCGGCACATAGGCCATGCGGCCGCGGAGAAAATCCTCTTCGTCAGGCGTGACGCCGCTGATGTATACGGTATCGCGGGTGTAAATGTGCATGCAAAGGCCGTAGGATGCGCTTTTGCGGTAAATCCTATCGGCCAGGTCGAAGGGAATCGGGTCCCAGAATAGGGAACGGTGCCCTTTGTTTTCCGTGATGCTGGCTCCATTGAAGCCGATGACGTATTGTCCGGCTTCGTCGAACAGGTTCAGCGTATTCAGGACGCCTTCGACGGAACGGAATCCTCGCCCCGTGCAGGGAACGAATTTGACGCCCTGGGCCTTTGCTTTGGCGATGGCTTCGATATTGCGGCGACAGATGGAAGCGTCGCTGCTGAGCAGGGTTTCGTCCATGTCGCATGCAATGATTTTATAGGTTGGCATGTAGGTACTCTCCTTTTTCTATGCAGTATACACATAGTCTAGCATGGAATGATTCCTTCGGCAAATGGTTAGGCCTTTAATTCACTGACCAATGTTGAGCCTAAGACGAGGACTGCGCCGATGATGCTGGTTATGCCGAGGGGCTCGCCGAGGACGACGGCTGACAGCAGGATGGCGAAAATCGGGTCCAGGTAGCTGAACAGGGCGATGGTCTGGGCTTTTAAGGACTGCATGGAGCCGAAGTAAAAGACGTAGGCAAAGCCTGTATGGACGACGCCGACGACGAGGAACATGGCCAGGCTGAAGGGAGAGGCGTCCAGAGCAGTGACGTTTTCTGTTAAGAGGACATAGGGCATCAGCAGCAGGGCTCCCAGACCAAGCTGGACGATGGTTTTATCGTAGGCGGCCATAGGCTTGATTTTTTTATTGAAGATGACGATGCAGGCGTAGCAGCAGGCGGCGCACAGGCCGAAGAACACGCCGGTCATGTTGGCGCTGCCGCCTTCCTGGCCGATGCCCGATACGAGGACCATGCCGGCCAGCGCCGTCAGGACGCAGAGAAATTTGCGGGCCGTCAGCTTTTCTTTCAGGAAAATCGGCGAGACCAGGATGACGATGATCGGGGCCATGTAATAACATAGCGTCGCCGTTGCGATGGACGTGTAGCGGTAGGCTTCGAAGAGGAAGGTCCAGTTGCCGCACAGGGCCGCGCCGGACAGGCAGAGGAGAAGCAGGTTTTGCCGGATATCCGGCCAGGATATGGGGATGCCCTTGCCTTTGATGAACAGAAATAAAAAGGCCGTGCCGATGATGCCGCGGCCGACGGCGATGACGCTGGACGGCAGGGGGATGTAGCGGACGAAAATGCCGATGGTACCGAAGATGAGCATAGCTAAAATCATCATGGATTTTGC
Organism: uncultured Megasphaera sp.; assembly: GCA_900554215.1. Classification (GTDB taxonomy): domain Bacteria; phylum Bacillota; class Negativicutes; order Veillonellales; family Megasphaeraceae; genus Megasphaera. The sequence continues at coordinate 15,555 of USGG01000009.1, read as the reverse complement.
TTTGTTTTCGAGCGTATCCGGTTGGTTCATGAAAATCTCCTTTACAGCATAGAGTTATTTGTGAAGACGCGCCTTGTTTTTTGCGGCGCTTTCCATTACTATTATAATATAGAATTACTAATATTGGGAGTGAACGATTATGATTACAGAATCAGATATGATGAAGTTGCAGAACGGCAGCGACGTCCGCGGCGTCGCCGTAGAAGGCGTTCCCGGCGAGCCCGTGACGCTGTTTCCCGAAGCGGCGAACCGCATTGCCGCCGGCTTTGCCTCCTTTTTAGCGGAAAAGACGGGCAAACCTGTCGACAGCCTGCGCGTTGCCGTCGGCCATGATTCGCGTATTTCTGCCGGCACGATGAAGCAGGCCGTGCTGGAAGGCCTCTGCGCCTGCGGCGTAGCCGGGTTTGACTGCGGCTTGGCTTCGACGCCGGCTATGTTCATGTCGATTATCTTCGAATCGACTCATATGGACGGAGCCATCATGATTACGGCCAGCCATTTGCCGTACAACCGCAACGGCTTGAAATTCTTTACGAAAGACGGCGGTCTGGAAAAGGCTGATATTAAAGACGTCCTGACCCGGGCGGCGTCGCTGGAAGAAACACACGGCGATGTGTCCGGCGTGCAGACGCTGCCGATTATCGATATATATGCCGAGCACCTGTGCTCCAAAATCCGCAGCGGCGTAGGCGCAGGCCCGGACAGCAAGCCCTTGGAAGGCATGCGCATCGTCGTCGATGCCGGCAACGGCGCAGGCGGCTTCTTTGCCTCGAAGGTCCTCGACGTCCTCGGCGCCGATACGACGGGCAGCCAGTTCCTCGAACCGGACGGCATGTTCCCCAATCATATTCCGAATCCGGAAAATAAAGAGGCCATGGCGGCGATCAGCAAAGCTGTTCTCGACAACCATGCCGATTTGGGCCTCATTTTCGATACGGACGTAGACCGCATGAGCGCCGTCCTGCCCGATGGTGAAGCCATCAACCGCAACGCCCTCATCGCCATGATGGCGGCCATCTTGGCTCCCGACTATCCGGGCAGCACCATCGTCACGGACTCGGTCACGTCGGACGAGCTGACGGCCTTCCTGCAAGATGAGCTTCATCTTATCCATCACCGCTACATGCGGGGCTATAAAAACGTCATCAACGAATGCATCCGCCTCAACCAGAGCGGCGTCGTATCGCCCTTAGCGATTGAAACGTCGGGCCACGGCGCGCTGAGCGAAAACTACTACCTCGACGACGGCGCCTATTTGGCGGTCAAGCTGCTCATTGCGGCGGCCCAGGCCAATAAAGCGGGGAAAGCTGTCGGCGATTTGGTCGCAAACTTGAAGCATCCGGCTGAAAGCAAGGAATACCGCCTCAAAATTCAGGGCACAGACGACGTAAAGGCTTACGGCGAAAGGGTACTGCAAGCCTTTGAAGAGCGGGCCGTCGCTGCTGGCGTCGTCGTCGCCAAGCCGTCGTACGAAGGCGTGCGCCTCGTATTCCCTGAAGGCTGGGCGCTCCTGCGCATGTCCCTCCACGACCCGAACATGCCGCTGAACGTCGAAAGCAAGGAAGAAGGCGGCTGCCAGGATATCATCGCCCAGGTTAAATCCTTCCTGGACGGGTTCGACTGCCTGGACATGACCGTATTCGACGCCTAAAGAAGCTGTTCACATGATATAAGAAAACCGTAAGGAAATGGCGAAACGCCTTTCCTTACGGTTTTTTACATGAAAGAAGTATCAGGCCTTAGGGCTTGGCCTTCGGTTTCGGGCCGGCGTCGCTGACTTCTTCCGGGACGTCTGGGTATTTTTCCGTGAAGTTTTCCTGGAACATGGCGGCTACTTTGTCGGCCATGATATCGTAGGATTTCTTATTGGCCCATGTATCGCGCGGGTTGAGGATCTGGTTGGGGACGCCCGGGCAGGACTGGGGCACGTCGACGTTGAAGCGGCTGTCGTGCTTGTAGGGGACCGAATCGAGGCGGCCGTTCAGGGCTGCCGTAATCATGGCGCGGGTGTACTTGAGGTCCATGCGGCTGCCGATGCCGTAGGGGCCGCCGGTCCAGCCGGTGTTGACCAGGAAGACCTTCGTATGATACGTTTCGATTCGTTCGCCCAGCATGCCGGCGTAGATTTCCGGAGCCAGGGGCATAAAGGGTTCGCCGAACAAGGTGGAGAAGGTCGGCACCGGCTCGGTAATGCCTTGTTCCGTGCCGGCTACTTTCGACGTAAAGCCGGTGATGAAGTGGTACATAGCCGCTTCCTTGCTGAGGCGGGAGATAGGCGGCAGGACGCCGAAGCTGTCGGCCGTCAGGAAGATGATGACCTTCGGGATGCCGCCGATGCCGGGAATGGCCGCGTTAGGAATGTAGTCGATGGGATAGCCGACGCGGGTGTTTTCCGTATACTTGCTGTCGAAATAGTTCGGCCGCCGCGTCGCCGGGTCGAGGACGACGTTTTCGACGAGGCTGCCCGAACGGATGGCGTTGTAAATGTCTGGTTCCTTTTCGGGGTTCAGGTTGATGCACTTGGCATAGCAGCCGCCTTCAAAGTTGAAGATGCCCCGCGGCGACCAGCCGTGTTCGTCGTCGCCGATGAGCTTGCGGTTCGGGTCTGCCGACAAGGTCGTTTTCCCCGTGCCGGATAAGCCGAAGAATATGGCCGTTTCCTTCGTGACCGGGTCCATGTTGGCCGAGCAGTGCATGGGCAGGACGCCTTCGTCAGGCAGAAAGTAGTTCATAACGGAGAAGACGCTCTTTTTGATTTCACCGGCGTACTGCGTGCCGGCGATGAGGACGACCCGCGTTTCGTAGTCGATGATGATAGCCGCTTCAGAACGGACGCCGTCCGTCTTCGGGTCGCAGCGGTAGCCCGGCGTGACGATGACCGTAAAGTCCGGGTCGCCGAACTGGCTCAATTCGTCGGCCGTCGGGCGGATGAGCAGGTTGCGGATAAACAGGTTTTCGCTGGCTAATTCATTGATGATGCGGAATTTTTTGCGGCATATTAAATCGGCGCCGGCAAAGCCATCGAAGAGGAAGATATCACGGTTCTGCAGATAAGCCGTCATCTTAGCCTTCAAGGCGTCAAACTTTTCCCGCGAAATCGGGCGGTTGACGTTGTTCCAGGCGATGTATTCATGAATGGCCGGCGTGTCGACGATGAATTTGTCCTTCGGCGAACGGCCCGTGTATTTCCCAGTCTGGACGACTAAGGCTCCCGTGTCGCTCAGCATGCCTTCGCCGCGAATCAGGGCCTGCTCGGTCAGCCAGGCCGGAGACATGTTGCGGTACACGTTGGCCGGGTAAAAAATTCCGATTCGTTCTAATCCATACGTATGTATCATGATATAATACCCCCCTGCTGTATAGTGGATACGCTGACGCGTATATATGATAAAAAATCATGCATATATTGTATATCACTTATTATAGACCTGATGACGGCAGGATTCAACGTATATGTATAATACATTATATAATAAATAACCTACCCTAAATGACAAAGGGAAATATTTTGGCGGATAGAAGGCTGGAATTGCCGCAGATTTGCAAGTTTGCTATTGACTATTTGACTTTTTATTGTATTATATAAAAGGGAGTTGGCACTCTGATGCTAAGAGTGCTAACACATTCTGAATAAAGGAGATTGTTGAACATGGCGAAAGAAACCTTTGAATTCCAAGCGGAAACGAAACAACTGCTGGACTTGATGGTTCATTCCATTTATACGAATCACGAAATATTTTTACGGGAACTGATTTCCAACGCATCCGACGCGATCGATAAGCTGCATTACGAATCGCTGACGAATAACGACCTTCTCGAAGGCGATACGGCCTTTGAAATCCATTTGACGCCGGATGAAGGCAAGCATACCCTGACGATTTCCGATAACGGCATCGGCATGAATAAAGACGAGCTCATGCAGAACTTGGGCACCATTGCTAAATCGGGCACGAAGGCCTTTTTGGAAAAGCTGAAGGAAGCCCAGGAAGGCGGCAGCGTCGACAAAGACCTGATTGGCCAGTTCGGCGTCGGCTTTTATTCGGCCTTCATGGTCGCCGATACGGTGACGGTCGTCACGCGCAAAGCCGGCGAAACAGAAGCCTATAAATGGGAATCGGCAGGCGACGGCCAGTATACGCTGGAAACCTGTGAAAAGCCAAAGCACGGCACGACGATTATCCTGACATTGGGCAAGGAATTTTACGGCGGCGAAACGGAAGAAAACTACACGGATAAATACCTGCTGGAAAGCCTGGTCAAGAAATATTCCGACTATATCCGCTATCCCATTACGATGGACTTCACGACGAAGGAAAAGCCGAAGGACGCCGACGGCAAGGTTATTGAAGATGCACCGGAAGAAGAACATACGGAAACGCGGACCCTTAACTCCATGCAGCCCTTGTGGACCCGCAATAAATCGGACATTAAGCCCGAAGAATACCGTGAATTTTTCCAGCATCAGTTCTACGAATGGGACGAACCGATGGAAATTTTCCACAGCCGCGTTGAAGGCAACGTCGAATACACGTCGCTGCTGTTCATTCCGGGCAGCGCGCCTTTCAACCTGTACTACGCCGACTATGAACCGGGCGTGCAGCTCTATTCGCGCCACGTATTCATCATGGATAAATGCAAGGATTTACTGCCTGATTACCTGCGCTTCGTAAAAGGCCTCGTCGATTCGCCGGACTTGTCCCTGAACATTTCCCGCGAACTGCTTCAGCAGAGCCGCGAACTCAAGCTCATCGGCCGCAATCTGGAAAAGAACATCCTCAAGACGCTGGCCCGCAAGCTCGACAAAGACCGCGAAGCCTATGAAAAATTCTGGGCCGAATACGGCAAGTCCTTGAAAATCGGCGTGTACAGCGGCATGATGACCGGCGAAAACAACGTAGATAAGCTGAAAGACCTGCTCCTGTTCATGTCGTCCAAGGACGGCAAGCTCTGCACGCTGAAAGAATACGTCGGCCGCATGAAGGACGGTCAGGAAAAAATCTACTACGCTACGGGCAAGGATAAGGCCGCTATCGACGCCCTGCCGCAGATGGAAATGCTCCGCGACAGAGACATCGAAGTCTTGTGCATGACCGACCCTGTCGACGAATTTGCCGTAGAAGCCATCCGCGAATATGACGGCAAGAAATTCCACTCCATCAGCCGCGGCGATTTGGATTTGGAAGACGAAGAATTTAAGGAAGAAAAGAAGAAAAACGAAGACCTGGCTAAGAGCAACGAAGGCCTTCTGAAGGACATGAAGGAGCTCCTCGACGGCAAGGTCGTAGACGTCCGCCTGTCCAACCGCTTGAAGAGCGGCGCCGTCTGCCTCGTCGCCGACGCGGCCGGCCCGTCCCTGGCGATGGAACAAGCCTTTGCCGCCGCCGACAACCCGATGCTCAAGGCGCGCCGCATTTTGGAAATCAACCCGCAGCATCAGCTCTTTACAAAGCTTCAAGGCATTCACGAAGCCGGCAAGGATACGCCTGAATTCAAAGACTACTGCAAGATGCTCTACGATCAGGCCTTGCTTCTCGAAGGCATCATGCCCGATGACCCGGCAGCCTTCGCCAATAAGGTAGCTGAAATGATGGCAAAATAATATCATAACGTTACGACGAGAGTCCGTGTCAGGGCTCTCGTTTTTGTATGTGCAGGAAAGGATCGTCGTGAATATACGGCGTATAGTTTTTATACGGGGGATGATATAATAAGGATAGATATTGGAATGAGGTGAAGGGCATGGAGTTTGGAATTTGTCCGGGCGTACTGGATGAGATACGGCAGTTGGCAGAAACATATCATATAGAAAAAGTCATTTTATTTGGTTCCAGAGCGCGGGGCGACTACAAGCGGACGAGCGACATAGATCTGGCCGTCAGCGGCGGCGATGTCGTCCAATTTGCCTTGGCCGTAGACGAAGAAACGTCGACGCTGCTCATGTACGACGTCGTCGATTTAGACGGGCCAGTGCAGGACGAATTGCGGCAATCTATCGAAAGAGAGGGTATTGTCATTTATGAAAAAGTACGATAATTTTTGTGCGGCCTTGCAAAATCTGAAAGAAATCTTTTCTTATGAAGAACCGTATAATACAGTTGTTTTGACGGGATTAGTCGGATTGTATGAAATTTGCTTTGAACAAGCATGGAAGATGATGAAAAAATTACTGGAAGACAGCGGCTATGCCGAAAGCGCGACAGGATCTCCTAGGCAGATTTTAAAGACGGCTTATAAAGCGAATATGATACGCAATGAAGCTATGTGGCTTCAGGCTTTGCAGGCCCGGAATAACGTGAGTCATTCGTATAACGAGCTTATTGCCTTATCCATTGTGAGACAAACGAAGGCGTCGTACTATGACATGTTCTGTCAGTTAAAAGACGAAGTGGAGACGAATTGGTTGTAGAAGCATCTGTACATACGTTTGCAGCCGTGCTATACTAAGGTAATCAATAATAATTATTTTTTACTATGCCGTGGCAGGAGAGGGTTATGGATATACAGTCGTATTTGAATAAGGATTATGATACGTCGCGGCCGTTTCGCGTCGTTGCGCCGTACGAGCCCATGGGCGACCAGCCTGAGGCGATTGCGTCGCTGGCTGAGGGGATACGGTCTGGGCAGTGGGCCCAGGTGCTGCTGGGCGCGACGGGGACAGGCAAGACCTTTACGATGGCCAAGGTCATCGAGGCCGTGCAGAAGCCGACGCTGGTCATTGCGCATAACAAGACGCTGGCTGCCCAGTTGTGCAGCGAATTCAAGGCCTTTTTCCCGGACAACGAAGTGGCCTATTTCGTCAGCTATTACGATTACTATCAGCCGGAGGCGTATATCGCGTCTACGGATACATATATCGAAAAGGACGCGTCGATTAACGATGAAATCGACAAGCTGCGCCATTCGGCGACGATGAGCCTGTTTGAACGGCGCGACGTCATCATCGTGGCCTCCGTGTCCTGTATCTACGGCTTAGGCGATCCGGAGGATTACAGCGATCTCGTCGTGTCGCTGCGTCTGGGACAGGAAAAGACGCAGGAAGAAATTCTTCATAAGCTCGTCGATATCCAGTATTCCCGCAACGATATGAATCTCGAACGGGGTACTTTCCGCGTTCACGGCGATACGATAGAAGTATTCCCGGCGGCCTTCGACAACTCCGTCATCCGCATTGAAATGTTCGGCGATGAAATCGACAGGCTGACGGAGGTCGACGTGCTGACCGGCGAGGTCGTGGCCGAGCGCAAGCACGTGGCCATTTATCCGGCCAGCCATTATGTCACGACGAAGGAAAAAATGGATAAGGCCCTGAAGACGATCGAGGCCGAGCTGGAAGAACGCCTGGCCGTCCTGAAGGAAGGGGGCCATTTGCTAGAAGCGCAGCGGCTGGAGCAGCGGACGCGGTACGATATGGAAATGATGATGGAAATGGGCTATTGCTCGGGCATCGAAAACTATTCCCGCCATCTGGCGGGGCGGAAGGCCGGCGAAGCGCCGTACACGCTCCTCGATTATTTCCCCGACGATTTCCTCATCATGATCGACGAATCGCACGTCACCTTGCCCCAGCTGCGGGCTATGTACGCCGGCGACCGGTCGCGGAAGGAAAACCTCATCGAATACGGGTTTCGCCTGCCGTCGGCGCTGGACAACAGGCCGCTGAAATTTGAAGAATTCGTCGAACGGATTAACCAGATTATCTACGTCAGCGCGACGCCGGGGCCCTATGAGATGGAGGTCCAGACCAATCTGGCCCAGCAGATTATCCGCCCGACAGGACTCCTGGACCCGAAGGTCGAAGTGCGGCCCATTGCCGGACAGATGGATGATTTGCTGGGTGAAATACGGAAGCGGACTGAAAAGAACGAACGCGTGCTGGTGACGACGCTGACCAAGAAGATGGCCGAGGATTTGACCGATTATCTAAAGGAAATGGGCGTCCTCGTCCGCTATCTCCATTCGGATATTGCGACGATCGAGCGGGCCGAAATCATCCGCGACCTGCGGGCCGGCGTATTCGACGTCCTCGTCGGCATCAATCTGCTGCGCGAAGGGCTGGACATGCCGGAGGTGTCCCTCGTAGCGATTCTCGACGCTGACAAGGAAGGATTCCTTCGTTCCGATACGTCTCTCATCCAGACGATGGGGCGGGCGGCGCGAAACGTCGACGGCACGGTTATCATGTACGCTGACAAGATTACCGATTCCATGGCTCGGGCTATGGACGAAACGAAGCGGCGCCGCGAGGTGCAGGACGCTTACAATAAAAAACATCATATTACGCCGAAATCCGTCAAGAAAGACGTGGTAAACCTCATCGAGCTGACGAAGGTCGCCGAAGACCAGGCCCAATATAAGGGAAAGGGAGAAAAGCTGACGAAGGAGGCTTTGCATAAGGTCATCAACACCGTGACCCAGCAGATGAAGACGGCGGCGAAAAATCTGGAATTTGAAAAAGCGACGGAACTTCGCGATCGCCTGGGGCAGCTGCGGCAGCAGCTGGCTGATATGAGCCATGACGACACGCTGCCCAGGGAGATGCAGGGCGAGGACATGCCCTCGTCCCGGTACGTGCGCAAGGTGCGCCGGCCCGACGCGCGGCGGAAAAAGCCGGACTCGCCGGGCAAAGCTAAGGCAAAAAGGAGTAAAACGTAACCTATGCAGGAACCATATATCAGTATCAAAGGTGCGAGACAGCACAATTTGAAAAATATAGATGTAAAAATTCCCCGCGATAAGCTCGTCGTCTTTACGGGCTTATCCGGTTCGGGGAAATCGTCTCTGGCCTTCGACACGATTTACGCCGAAGGCCAGCGGCGTTATGTCGAATCCTTGTCGGCTTATGCCCGCCAGTTTTTAGGACAGATGGACAAGCCCGACGTCGACTATATCGAAGGCCTGTCGCCGGCTATTTCCATCGACCAGAAGACGACGAGCCGCAATCCCCGCTCGACTGTAGGCACAGTCACGGAAATCTACGACTACCTGCGCCTGCTCTACGCCCGCGTAGGCGACGCCTACTGCCCGAAGTGCGGAAAGCCTATCCGCCAGCAGACGATCGAGCAGATGGCCGACTCCGTCATGGCTCTCGGCGCGGGGGAAAAGGTCATGGTCATGGCTCCCGTCGTCGACGGCCGCAAGGGAACGCATCAGAAGGTGCTGGCCGGCCTGGTGCGGGACGGCTATGTCCGCGTCCGCGTCGACGGAGAGGTATATCTGCTGTCCGACGATATTCCCCTGGATAAGAATAAAAAGCACACCATCGACGTGGTTATCGACCGGCTGGTCATTAAGGACAGCATTTTGACCCGGCTGACCGATTCGCTGGAAACGGCGGCCAAGCTGGCCGGCGGCATCGTCCATATCCTGCGCATGAGTACGGACGAGGTGCTGACCTTCAGCCAGCATTTCGCCTGCCCCGACTGCCATGTGAGCCTGCCGGAAATCGAGCCCCATCTCTTTTCCTTCAACAGCCCCTTCGGCGCCTGTCCGGCCTGCTCCGGCATCGGCAGCACCATGGAGGTCGATCCTCATTTAGTGCTGCCGGATACAACGAAATCCTTTGCTGACGGCGCTATTGCAGCCCTGAGCAGCAATCCCGATTCGTGGTTTATGCGCCAGCTCGGCGGCTTGCTCAAGCCCTATGGCTTTACGCTGGACAGCAGCTATGACGAGCTGCCCGGCGAGCTGCAGGAAAAGCTGATGTGGGGCTCTGACGACACGTGCGTCTTTGAGTATGAAAACCTGCGCGGCGAAGTGAAGCAGTACGCCACGGCCTTTGAAGGCGTCATTCCCATGGTGCGCCGCCGCTATAAGGAGGCGTCGTCCGACATGATGCGCGACCAGTTCGAGCAGTTTATGTCGGTCAAGCCCTGCACGACGTGCGGCGGCACTCGCCTGCGCCATGAAGCGCTGGCTATTAAAATCGGCGGCTTCAATATTTCCGAGCTGACCGATTTGACTGTCGGCGACATGATTCGATTTTTTGACGGCTTGGAGCTGACGGAAAAGCAGCAGATGATTGGCCGGCAGATTTTTAAGGAAATCCGGGCCCGCCTGGAATTTCTCCAGACCGTAGGCCTGGAATACCTGACCTTGTCCCGTACGGCCGGCACCTTGTCGGGCGGCGAAGCGCAGCGCATCCGCCTGGCGACGCAGATCGGCTCCGGTCTGGTCGGCGTTTTATACATCCTCGACGAGCCGTCTATCGGCCTCCATCAGCGGGATAACGACAAGCTGCTCCAGGCCTTGAAGCACCTCCGCGACTTGGGCAATACGCTCATCGTCGTCGAGCATGACGAGGATACGATGCGGGCCGCCGATTATATACTGGACATCGGCCCGGCGGCGGGAGAGCACGGCGGTGAAATAGTGGCCCAGGGGACGGCAGAGGATATTATGGCCTGCGAGCAGTCCCTGACGGGACAGTATTTAAAGGGGGCGAAATATATCCCTATTCCGGAGGAGCGGCGCCAGGGCAACGGGACGTATATCGAAGTCATCGGCGCGGCAGAGCACAACTTGAAGAATATCGACGTATCGATTCCCATCGGCACCCTGACCGTCGTAACGGGCGTATCGGGGTCGGGCAAGTCGACGCTGGTCAACGAAATCCTATATAAGGGATTGGCCGAGGCCGTATACGGCACGCCCCATCGTCCCGGCAAGTTCAGGGAAATCAGGGGAACGGAATATATCGATAAGATCATCAATATCGACCAGTCGCCTATCGGCCGTACGCCCCGTTCCAATCCAGCAACGTATACTGGCGTCTTCGATTTCATCCGCCAGCTGTACAGCCAGACGCCGGAAGCAAAGGTGAGAGGCTACAAGGCCGGGCGGTTCAGCTTCAACATCAAGGGCGGCCGCTGCGAGGCCTGCCGCGGCGACGGCATCATCCGCATTGAAATGAACTTCCTTCCCGACGTGTACGTGCCCTGCGAGGTATGCCACGGCGCGCGCTACAACAGGGAGACGCTGGAAGTCAAATACAAGGGAAAGACCATATCGGACGTCCTCAACATGACTGTCGACGACGCTTGTGATTTCTTTGAAAACATTCCCCGCATCCTCAATAAGCTGCGGACCCTGCAGGACGTGGGGCTGGGCTATATCCGCCTTGGCCAGCCGGCGACGACCTTATCGGGCGGCGAAGCGCAGCGCGTCAAGCTGGCGACGGAGCTGTCCAAGCGCAGTACAGGCCGGACGCTGTACATCCTGGACGAACCGACGACGGGCCTCCATGCCGCCGATATTCATAAGCTCATGGACGTGCTGCAGATGCTCGTCGACGGCGGCGATACGGTTGTAGTCATCGAGCACAACCTCGATGTCGTTAAGGCGGCGGATTATCTCGTCGATTTAGGCCCTGAAGGCGGCGACGGCGGCGGCACGGTCGTAGCGATGGGGACGCCGGAGGATATCTGCCAGGTGCCGCAGTCCTATACGGGAAGATTCCTGAAGCCCGTATTGGAACGGACGAAGGACTTGATGAAGGGGAACTGCCATGGCCTTGAGTGAAGCCGTACTCGATAAGGTACGAAATTTGACGACCCAGCCCGGCGTATACTTGTGGAAAAACGACAGGGGGCAGATCATTTACGTCGGCAAGGCCGTCAATCTGCGCAACCGCGTGCGCAGCTACGTCCGGCACGACGCCAAGCGCGCGCCGAAGGTGTCGGCGATGATGAGTCACGCCGCCGATGTGGAAACTATCGTCGTAGCCAACGAGATGGAAGCGCTCATACTGGAAAACACGCTCATTAAAAAGCATCGCCCGCGCTACAATATTATGCTGCGCGACGATAAGACCTACCCGTATATCAAGGTGACGGTGCAGGAAGACTATCCGCGTGTCTTTATGACCCGCCGCGTCCATCGAGACGGCGCCCGCTATTTCGGCCCCTTTGCCGACGCCGGCGCCGTTCATCGCGTGCTGAAGCTCATCCAGCGGGCCTTTCGCATCCGTTCCTGCCGGACGATGCAGGCCGACCGGCCCTGCCTGCAGTACCATCTGCATCACTGCGACGCGCCGTGCGTCCACTACATTACGAAGGGTGAATACGGCAAGCTCGTAGAACAGGCCGTCGACATACTGGAAGGGCGCGATACGGGCGTCGTGCGAAGGCTGCAGGAGCAGATGGAAGCGGCGGCGGAAGAGATGGAGTTCGAAAAGGCCGCTATGTACCGCGATCAGATAACTGCCGTCAAGGTGATTCAGGAGCAGCAGAACATTACGACTGTCGGCGGCGGCGACATGGACGTCCTCGGCTTTGCCGGCGACGCCGGGCAGACCTGCGTTCAGATTTACACTATCCGCCAGGGACGCCTCATGGGACGGGAGACCTTCAGCCTGGAAAACAGTGCCGACGAAACGGCGGCCGCCCTGACATCGGCCGTATTGGATCAGTATTACGTCGACGGCGTGTTCGTGCCTAAGGAAATCGTCGTCTCGGCCGTAGAGGATAAAGAGGATTACGAACGGCGGCTGACGCTGCAGAAAGGACAGAACGTGGCCTTAGTCATCCCGCAGCGGGGCATCAAGAAGAAGCTGCTGACCATGGCCGAGGATAACGCCCGCGTTCTCCTCGAACAGCGCCGCCTCCAGTGGCAGCACGATACGGACAAGACCAGCGGAGCCGTTGAAGCCCTGGCCCGCGTCCTCGACCTGCCGCGCCTGCCGGAGCGCATGGAATGCTTCGACATATCCCACACGCAGGGGATTGAAACGGTCGCGTCGATGGTCGTCTTTGAGCACGGCCGCCCGGCGAAGCAGGAGTACCGGCGGTTTAAGTTGAAAACCGTGCAGGGGAAGCCTGACGATTTCAAATCCATGGCGGAAATCATGGGCCGTCGCTACGGCGAGCGGGACTGGCCTGCGCCGGACCTCATCGTCATCGACGGCGGCAAGGGGCAGCTTCACGCGGCCTTGCCTATTATACGCGAGGCGGGGTGCGAAGCGCCGGTTATCAGCCTGGCCAAGCGGATAGAAGAAGTATTCGTCGAAGGGCGGAGCGATTCCATTATCCTGAGCCATCATACGCCGGAGCTGCAGCTGCTCCAGGCTATCCGCGACGAGGCGCACCGCTTTGCCATTACGTATCACCGCAGCCTGCGGGGCAAGCGCAATCTCGTGTCTATTCTGGACCACATCGAGGGCATCGGACCGAAACGGCGCAAGGCCTTGTGGGGGGCCTTTAAAAATCTGGAAGCCATGAAGGCGGCTACGGTGGAAGAGCTGGCCGCTGTGCCGGGCATGACCCGGCAGACAGCGGAAAACGTCTATTACTTTTTCCGCCTGGGAACAGATGAAAAGAGGAAAATCGTGGAAAATAAGGCGGATTTACAGAATGTTTAAGGATTATACCAGAAATACAATGGCATTTGCTTTTTGAACTATGGTATAATAAAGCATACACAGTACGCAGGAGGTAGGTATGATGAAAGAAAAAATAGCGGCCGCGTTGTGCGCCGCCTTGCTGGTCGGTTCGTTGTCCTTCGCCGCGGCTCCGGCAACGGTGCAGGATGCGCAGAAGGCCGTATACACGAAACCGAACGGCAGCACGCTGACGATACAGTATCCGGCTGTTTCCGTCGCCGGCAACGCCGCAGCCAGCCAGAAAATTGCGCAATACTTTATAGAAGAACAAGCCAAGGCCAAGGCGTTTTTTGATAAAGAAAGCATGGAAGGCATGAAGATGACTGAAGAAAAGTCGTACGTCGTGACGCTCAACGACGGCAAGTATCTGTCCTTCATCGACCAGGGCTATATCTATTTTGACAAGGCCGCCCATCCGACGAGCTGGAAGCACGGCGTGACCTTCGATTTGGAAACGGGCGAACGGCTGGACTGGCAGGATTTGGTACGGCCGGAAGACGCGGAATTCTTTACGCTGGACCGCATCAACGCCAAAATTTTCCTGAGCAAGTACCAGCTGTCCGCGTATTTTGAAGGCCTGACGGAGCTGCCGAAGAATTATTACCTCGACGAAAACAAGGTCATCCACTTCATTTTCGGGCAGTATGAAATCGCGCCGTACTCGACGGGCATCGTCGATATCAGCATGGGTAAAAAGGCAAAATAAGGTTGCAAAATATCGTCCTGTATGGTATGATAGTTAAGGATTATCAATAATCGATATTTATTAATGTTTCTTTTTAGGGAGGTTTTTTCAATGGATAAATACGAATGCACCATTTGCGGTTACATTTACGACGAAGCTGAAGGCGACGCTGAAAACAACGTAGCAGCCGGCACGAAATTTGCCGATTTGCCGGAAGACTGGGCATGCCCGACCTGCGGCGCTGGTAAAGACGCTTTCGTAAAAATGGACTAATTCCAAAAGAATTAGCGTAAGTTGTTAGTAAAAGCTTACTATCATGTGGTATACTCATGATAGTAAGCTTTTTTTGTTAAAGGAGGAATATTGTAATGGATATGAAGGAAATTCGCGAACAGGCTAAAAAACGGATGAAAGGCTGCCGCGTCTGTCCGGAGTGCAACGGCAAAGCCTGCGTCGGCATGATTCCCGGCTTCGGCGGACTGCGGACGGGCCGTTCCTTTGCGCGCAACTTGGAATCGCTGCAGGAATACGGCTTGATCATGCGCAGCATGTCGGGCGTAGAAGAACCGTCGACGGCCGTTGACATCTTCGGCAAGACCCTGAGCCTGCCCATACTCATCGCCCCGGTAGGCGGCATCGTCCTGAACGCCCAGGTCGACGGCGATCCGGAAGAGGAAGAAATCAAATACGACGAAGCCGTTACGCAGGGTGCGATGGAAGCCGGCACGTGGGCCTTCACCGGTGACAGCGGCGCGCCGTACATGTACTCTTCGGGCATCGCGTCCTGTAAAAAGCGTCCGGGCTGCGTCGTCCCGACGATTAAACCGCGGGAAGACGACAAGATCATCGAAAAGGCCGTATTGGCGGAACAGTCAGGCGCTCCGGCCGTGGCCTGCGATATCGACGCGGCGACGCTGATCAATATGCGCATTTTCGGCCAGCCTGTCGGCCCGAAGAGCGCTGAAAGCATCGCGAAGGTGGCGGCGTCCATTCAGATTCCCTTTATCGTAAAGGGAGTTATGTCGGCGGAAGAAGCGTTGGCCTGTGCGGAAGCGGGAGCTAAGGGCATCGTCGTCAGCAACCACGGCGGCCGCGTGCTGGACGGCATGGTCGGCACGGCTGACGTGCTGCCGGAAATCGCCGAAGCCGTCAAGGGACGGATTACGATCTTTGCCGACGGCGGCGTCCGTCACGGCGAAGACGTATTGAAGCTCATTGCTCTAGGCGCCGACGCCGTCCTCGTCGGCCGTCCGGCTGCCGTAGCGGCCATCGGCGGCGGCGCGGAAGGCGTCAAGCTGATGCTGGATACGTTTAAGCGCGAATTGTGCGACGCCATGATGATTACGGGCGTGCGGGATATCCGCTGCGTCAATCCCCGCATCCTCAAAAAATTAAAATAACCGCGTCGTCTTTCAGGCGCAAAAAAACAAGCCGGGCGCTTGAACTGACCCCCAAATGTTAGACCAAAAATCTAACGATTGGAGGTCAGTTTTTT
>USGG01000008.1 GCA_900554215.1 uncultured Megasphaera sp. | reverse complement strand
CGGAAAACGGGAACGCGGACGGTCGTCGCCGTAATGGCGATGGTATCGTCGTGAAGCATCTTATGGGTTTCGTTGACCATCTTCATTTCTTCCTTCGTATAATCGTTTTCCATGAATTTATCAATCTGCGGAATCAGGTTAAAGGCGATGGGATAGTGCTTCGGCAAGCTCTTGCTCGGCAGGATCTGCGGGTTCATGTCTTCGCCCTTGAGATAGGCCTGCGTTTCTTCCTGCAGCTCGTCGATGCCTTCTTTGCCGGCGCCGGACACGGCCTGATAGGTGCTGACGATAATCTTTTTGATCGGCGACAAGTCGTGAATCGGCTTCAAGGCCATGAGCATGATAATCGTCGAGCAGTTCGGATTGGCGATGATGCCCTTATGCCAGGCGATGTCTTCCGGATTGACTTCGGGAACGACGAGGGGCACGTCCGGGTCCATGCGGAACGTACTGGAATTATCGATGACGATACAGCCCCGTTTAGCAGCTTCAGGCCCCAGGGTCTTGCTGATAGAACCGCCGGCAAACAAGCCGATATCTACGCCGTCAAAAGATTCGGGCTTTGCTTCTTCTATCGTGTATTCCTGACCGTTGACGGTCATCGTCTTTCCTGCCGAACGAGCCGACGCCAGCAGCTTCAGCTTGCTGTACGGAAATTTTCGTTCTTCAATCAGGCGGATAAATTCTTGTCCAACTGCACCTGTGGCGCCTAAAATCGCTACTACCGGTTCTTTTGCCATACTAAAACCCCTCCAACATCTTACGTCTTATAAATAATTTTCCAAGCCAAAGGTCAGGCCCGGCCGCGAGCTTACTTTTTTCACAGCCAAAATGACTCCGGGCATGAACGATTTGCGGTCGATAGAATCGTGCCGGATCGTCAGCAACTCACCGTAGCCGCCGAACAGTAGCTGCTGATGGGCTACATAGCCGGGAAGGCGGACGCTGTGAATAGGAATGTCGTCCACTTTTGCACCGCGGGCGCCGTCCAAGCTTTCGTGCGTTTTATCCGGAGCCTGCTGGGCATTGGCAGCCTTACGGGCCGCGTCGATTTTATTAGCCGTCATGATGGCCGTGCCGGACGGAGCGTCCAGCTTATTATTATGGTGAAGCTCGATGATTTCTACATCGGGAAGATAGGGCGCAACTTCCTCCGACAGCTTCATCATCAAGACGGCTCCGATCGAAAAGTTCGGCGCAATGAAAATGCTCGTCTTGCGCTGTTCCGCCAAGACAGCCAATTCGCCGCGCTGTTCCGCCGTCAGTCCCGTCGTGCCGACGACCATGTTGACGCCGTGTTCAATGCAGGTCTTGGCGTTTTCAAAGATAACCTTAGGCGTCGTAAAATCTACGACGACGTCCGGCTTGATGTCGTCCAGAGCCTGGCCTAAGCCTTCGCGGATAGCGATTCCCAGCGTACCGACACCGGCCAGTTCGCCGGCGTCTCTGCCGATATTCGTCACGCTGACGCCGCCGACAAATTCTAAATCCTTATCTTCATATACGGCTTTGACGACCTGGCTTCCCATGCGGCCGTCCGCGCCGTTTACCAATACGCGAATCATGATTGTTCACCATCCTAATTTTACTTAATTAAAGATTACCATTAATATATACCTATTATGCAATTTCGTCAATAGAATCACTTTAAATCTTGTCGTTCCGCACCTGCCGCACGATTTGCTTGGCCGCCTCGATGCTGGCCTCCGTCGCGTCGTCGCCGGCAAACATGCGGGCGATTTCCAAGACGTGGTCTTCTGCCGACAACGGGCGAACTTGCGAAACGGTCCGGCCGTCTGCTTCCCTCTTATAGATGAAATAATGATGGTCGGCTATGGCCGCCGTCTGCGGCAGGTGGGTAATGCACAATACCTGATTGTCCCGTCCCAGGCGCCGGATGTGCTCAGCTACCTTCAAGCCCGTCTGCCCGCTGATGCCGACGTCGATTTCATCGAAGATCATCGTCTGGCCGCCGGCAGAGGTCGCACTCGACTTCAGCGCCAGGGCAATACGGGAAATTTCACCGCCCGAGGCGATTTTCGCCAGAGGCTGCATGGCTTCGCCAGTATTGGCCGAGAAATACAATTCGATGGAAGCCGCTCCGTCAGGAAGGATTTTTTCCATAGGCTCGATGTGAAAGGCGATACGGCTGTTTGGCATGCCTAATTGATGAAGGGTCTCCTCCATGGCCTGACGGAAGGAGGCGTCTGCTTCCCGCCGCAGCGAAAGCAGACGTTCGGCCTGTCGCCGCAGGCCCTGTTCCTGCCGCTTGATTTCAGCCTGAAGCTCTGCCAGCAGGCTTTCCGATTGGTCGAGCCGTTCATACTCGCCCTTGGCTTTAGCCAAAAAGGCCAGTATTTCTTCAATCGTAAGGCCGTATTTCCGCTTGAGCTTGTCGATTGCCGCTAGGCGGGACTGCATGGCGTCGAGAGCCCGCTCGTCAAACTCAAAGGAATCGGCATACCGCATCAGGCCATCGTGCACGTCTTCTACCTCGTAGGACAGCGTTTCCACCTTAGACGCTAGATCGGCAAAGGCCGTATCGTAGGCAGAGGCCTTTTCCAGGCAGCGATGTATCGACTCCAGCTGTTCAACGACGCCCTTCTGCCGTTCGCCCCCTTCCAGGCAAAATACAGCTTCCTTCAAGTTGTCTTTAATATGCTCGGCATGAGATGCGGCGCGCACCTTCTTTTCCAGCTCGTCGTCTTCGCCGATTTGCAGCTGGGCGCTATCAATTTCCTTGATTTGGAAATCGAGAATACTGGTCATGCGCGCCTTTTCACCTTCGTCGTGCTGCAGCTTTCGCGCCTGCTGACACAGGGAACGCCACGCGCCGTACATTTCGTCATACCGGCGCCGCTCCTGCTGCAGCTCCGGCGTCAGCGAATCCAGTATGCCGACGTGGTAGGCCGGGTCAAAGATGAGGCGGTTGTCGAACTGGCCGTGTATATCGAGAAGGTATTCGCCAATGCGCTTGACGACGGCAGTCGGCACCAAGGTACCGTTCACCAGTGTCGTGCCTCTGCCGCTGCGGTAAAACTGCCGGCAGATGACAAGCTGGCCGTCGTCGCATTCGATGTGGTTTTCTTCCAGCAGACGGGCCAAATGTTCGTCTATAGCAGAAAAAAAGAACGCGCCTTCAACACGAAAGGCGTCCGTGCCCTGCCGCACGAACGATGCTGAAGCGCGTTTTCCTGCCAACATGCCGATTGCATCGAGAAGAATAGACTTGCCGGCGCCGGTTTCGCCGGTAAAAATCGTAATGCCCTCGCCGAAAGAAAGCTGCAGATCTTCTATTAACGCAAAATTATGTATGTGCAGCGATTGCAGCATAGGCACCTCATTCTTTCATCAACGACACGATTAATTTTACCAGCTGCGGCACCGTTTCCGCATTGTTCGTAATGATGAGAATCGTATCGTCGCCGGCTAAGGTCCCGATAATGCTTTCCCATTTTGCATGGTCGATAGCCGAAGCTACCATGCTGGCCGAGCCCGGCAGCGTATGAACGACGATTTGATTAAAGGCCGAGTCGACGCGGACGATAGAATCCTGGAACAGGCGGGCCATGCGGTTTTTAGACATGAGCATGTTTTGTTCCGGCGACAGGGCATACCGATAATGGCCGTCGCTGGTCGGAACCTTAATGAGCATGAGTTCTTTAATATCGCGCGACACCGTCGCCTGCGTGACTTCAATCCCTTCTTCCTGCAGGGCTTTTGCCAGCTCTTCCTGCGTTTCAATCGGACGGGACTGCACTATTTCCTTTATCTTCGTATAGCGAAATCGTTTCATGTTAGCTTACCCTCTTTTCTGTACAATATATAAAACAGGTGGACAATGTATTTGGTTGATTGGCCGCCACAGGGACACGTCAAATTCCCGCTGCGGCACGGATTGGAGAAAGCGGCGAAGAGCCTTTTCCTCCTGAGCCCCGGCCTCGGTGCCGGGATAGGCCGCTATCATAATTATCCCATTTATCGCAATTTTATGCAAGCATATTTTTATAGCTTTTATCGTCGTTTCACTTTTCGTATGAATCCCATGGTCCCCCGAAGGCAAATATCCCAGGTTAAACACGGCGATATCAACAGGACCGGCAAGCTGCCCCACCAAATCATCGTGAGACCCCTGACGATATACGACGGTCTTATGGGACAATTCCAGGCTGTCCAGCCGCTCTTTCGTCCTGGCAAGGGCGCAGGCCTGGATATCAAAGGCATACAAGACGGCGTCGTCCTTCATCAAGGACGCTAAAAAAGCCGTGTCGTGACCGTTGCCGCAGGTCATATCGACGAGGACCTGCGCGTCCGGCACGTAGGGCTGCAGCAGCATGTGGGACATAGCTACGACATTTTTAAATGGATATGCTTTCATTTACTCATTTCCCATCATCTTTTTAAACAAATTGCCGTAAAAATAACTTTGGTTAAACCGCACGATGTTCAGCACGTCGTCGGATTTTTTGACGTGAAGCACGGCGGAGCGCAGCAGCTCCTGGTCCATCATGCCGTCGACGGAAATGCGGACGCTGTTGCGGCTGTTGTCGACGGTAAAGCTGAGCTCGTCCCTGTCGCTCAGCACCAGCGGCACCTTCAGCAGCAGGTGCGGGCAGATGGGCGTTACCATGATGCACTTGACCTGAGGAGAAACGATGGGACCGCCGCTGGAAAAGGTATAGCCCGTGCTGCCCGTCGCCGTCGACACGACGAGGCCGTCGCCGGGAAATTGCTGGATAAACTGCCCGTTGATGCTCATGTCGACGCGAATCAGCTTGCCTACGTTGCCGTGGCCGATGACAATATCATTCAGCGCCTGCGGCAGATGCTGGCACGTGCCGTCTTCGTAGCACAAATCAGCCTGAAGCATCATGCGTTCTTCCATGAAATACCGGCCGGCAATGAGGTCTGCAATCCGCTGCTCCAAGGTGCTCGTCTCAACTTCATACAAAAAGCCCAGAGACCCCAGGTTGACGCCGCAGATCGGCACGCCGGCCTCGGCAAACTGCTTCGCCATTTTCAGAATCGTGCCGTCGCCGCCGAGCACCATAGCCACGTCGATGGATTCGTATATTTTTTTCTGCGGCCGCAAATGAGACGCGCCGATATGCTGATACAGCGCCTGCCGGCTTTCGCCGACATAGGCCGGCAAATAGTATTCGATGCCCTGGTCCTCGCAAATCGCGATGATCTGCCGGACGATATCGGCGCTTTCTCGTTTGACCAAATTGGGAAATATGCCAATGCGCATATGCTATCACCTACATTTCATGAGAACGGGTTACGATGTCTTCAATCATTTCGTCGCTTATTTCATTGCGGACAGCCTCTTCTTTTTTGCTGTACAGCAAATATTCGATATTGCCGTCGGCCCCCTTGATCGGCGAAAAGGTCAGGGCCAGGGGCGATATGCCGCAGGCTGCGATGCCGTCGGTCACGCGGCGGATGACGTCGCGGTGCACGCCGCTGTCCCGGACGATGCCGCCCTTGCCGACATGCTCGCGCCCCGCTTCAAATTGCGGCTTAATCAGCGTGACCATTGAACCTCCATCGGCCAGCAGAGGCGCGACGGCCGACATGATCTTGAGCAGTGAAATAAACGACACGTCGATGGAAATAAAATCGACGGGCTCGCCGATGTCTTCTACCGTGACGTTGCGGATATTGGTCCGTTCCATATTGACGACCCGTTCGTCCGTGCGCAGTTTCCAGGCCAGCTGGCCGTACCCTACGTCGACGGCGAATACCTTGGCCGCCCCGTTCTGCAGAGCGCAGTCCGTAAACCCGCCTGTCGACGCGCCGATATCCATCATCGTCACGCCCGTCAGGTCGATGGGAAAGGTTTCCATCGCTTTTTCCAGCTTTAATCCGCCTCTGCCGACGTAGGGAATAGGATTGCCCTTGACCGCTATTTCGGCGTCGACGGAAATCTTCGTTCCCGCCTTGTCGACGCGCTGATTTTTAACGAAGACGAGGCCCGCCATAATAGCAGCCTTCGCCTTTTCCCGGCTCTCTGCCAGTCCTCGTTCGACGAGCAGCACGTCGAGACGTTCTTTTTGCTGCATACTTTCCTCTCCTTACTTCGTACGGACGAGCATATACGACACGAGATCCCGCAGGAACCAGGCCTTCGGCCCCAGCGGTTCTACGGCGGCCGTCGCCCTTTCCGCCGCTTCCTCCGCCATGCGCCGCGCTTCGTCTAATGAAAAAATCGTAACATACGTCGCCTTGTCATTTTTCACATCGCTGCCGACAGGTTTTCCCAGCGCCGCTTCGTCGCCGACGACGTCGAGAATGTCGTCGGTAATCTGGAAAGTCAGGCCCATATAAAAGGCATACGTATCCAGAGCTGTTTTCTGTTCTTCGCCGGCATCGCCCAATACAGCCGCTAATTCAATCGCCGCTTTAAAAATGATGCCGGTTTTAGAATAGTGGAGAAGCTCCAGGCCCTCGCGGCCTATGGACGTATTGCCTTCCGACGCCAGATCAAAGGCCTGGCCGCCTACCATGCCGGCTGGTCCGGCCGCATGGGCAAAGATGCGGATGCACCGCGCCAATTTCGCCGCGTCGATATGAGTCTGCGCCGCCATGAGCTCGAAGGCATAGGTGAGCAGGCCGTCGCCGGCTAAAATCGCCGTGCCTTCGCCAAACACGACGTGATTCGTCGGCTTGCCCCGCCGCAGGTCGTCGTCGTCCATAGCCGGCAAGTCGTCGTGAATGAGCGAATAAGAATGAACGCATTCCAAGGCGCAGGCCAGATCTACATATGGGTCCGAATCCTTGCCCAGGGCTTCCAGCGTAGCCAGAAGCAATATCGGCCGGATACGCTTTCCGCCGGCAAGCAGGCTGTAATTCATCGCCTTATACAGCTGGGAAAACTGCGGCACGTCCGTCTGGAGCAGTGTTTCCAGGCGGCTGTCTATACGGCCTTTCTGTTCCTTCATATAGTCTGCAAAGTTCATAAGCCTAATGTCCCTTCTTCCAAGGTTTGATCTGACGAATCGTCCTCTTCGGCCCGTTCGTGAATATCTGCCAGAGCCTGAGCCCGCTGTTTGGCATATTCCAGCGCGCTTTCGCAAGCTTCGGAAAGCTTGATAGCCTTTTCATATAAGTCCAGCGATTCCTTGAGCGTCAAGTCCGGCGCATCCAGCGCCTTGACCACTTCTTCCAGCTTTTCATAGTTCGCTTCAAAATTCTTTAGTTTATCCGTCGTTCTTGCCATATATGTCTACCTCTTTGATTTCCGTCGTAATCGCGCCGTCTACCAGCTGTATCCGCAGCGGACATTCTTTGTCCAGCCGGCGGATATCCGCGACGATGCGTCCCTGCTGCTCCAGCTGCCCGTATCCGCGGCGCACAAGAGCCGCCGGGTTCAGGGCCTGCATTGCGGCCTGAAGGCCGGCCATGCGCCCTCCTTTTTCAGCTAAAATCACGTCGAGACGGCGGCTTCCTGTCTGTACCATCTGGCGGATGCGATCTCGTTTTTCCGTCAAAAACGCGCCGTACTGCCTTGGCTGCATGCGGGCGGCCAGGTTGGCCGTATCGCGGCGGCGCGCTTCAATCGCGTCCATCAGCATGTCCCAGGCCTGACGGCTCATGGCCGCCAAGTCCAGTTCGATTTCCTCTATATCGGGAAAGGCCAGTTCGGCCGCATGAGTCGGCGTCGCTGCCCGTATGTCCGCTGCGTAATCAGCCAGCGTCGTATCCGTCTCATGGCCAATAGCCGTAATAACCGGCACTGCCGAGCCGTAAATGGCTTTGACGACGGCGGGACTGTTGAAGCACCACAGGTCCTCCATGGAACCGCCGCCGCGCGCCAGAATTAGGACGTCCAGTTCCCTGCGCTTTCCGGCTTTTTCCACAGCGGCTGCAATTTTTTCTTCAGCCCCTGCGCCCTGCACGGGAATGGGAAACAGGCGGATATCCACGTAGGGATTGCGTTCGGCAGCTATCTTTCGGATATCGTGAAGCACGGCACCGGTACGCGATGTCAGCACGCCTACTGTCCAGGGAAAGCGGGGAATCGCCTGCTTATGGGCAGCGTCAAAATACCCGTCCCGCTCCAGTTCATTTTTTATCCGTTCATATTCGGCCTGCAGCGAACCGATGCCCTGCGAAAACAAGCGCTCGATGATAAACGACAGAGCGCCGCCTTTTTCGTACACGTTGACCGAGCCGATGACGACGACATGATCGCCTTCGCGGATGCCGTCCATCATCCGCCCGGCGCGATTGCGGAATAAGATAGCTCTGATAGAGCAGGCGTCATCGTGAAGATTCATGTAATAATGGCCGTTGGACGCCCGCTTCAGCCCGATGATATTCCCTTCCATCGCTACGCTTTGAAGGCGAAAGTCTTTTTGTATATCGTCCTTGATACGCCGGACGACATCTGTAACTGAGGCGTACTTCATTTGCTCTTCCTTTCCTGCCAAGCGGCCCAAAAGGCCGCACCGGAGCCGTTGTCCGCGCTGAAACCGGCCGGAGCCAGCAGCAGCTTGACATGCCGGCGGCGGCAGTAGGCCGTCAATTCACCCTGCAAATAGGCGTTCGACATGACGCCGCCTACGGCGACGAGAGACTGCATGTCTTCCTTGTCGTCCAGCATACGGCGCAGGCCGTCCCAGACCGTGGCCAGCGTCCAGCTGCATATTTCGGCAGCCGTACCGCCGCGCCCGGCAATGCGCCGCTGTCCCTGCGATTCCGGGCCGGAAAAACTGATTTCCCCCTGCCGGCACCATACGCGAAACGGCTTAGCCGGAACTGCCGCAGTCTGAGCCATTTTATCCACATGAACGCCAGCCGGAAAGGGCAGGCCCAGGGCGACGCCGATGCGGTCGATGAATTGACCGGCGCTGATGTCGCTCGTACCGCCGACCCGTTCGATATCGAGTCCCATTTCGTCAGGAACGGCTTTGAGCAAATCCGTCGTGCCGCCGGACAGATGAAGGCCGTAAAAGGCCTCCTGTCCTATGCAGCCGGTCGCACGCAGCGCCGCCAGCAAGTGGTTTTCCTGATGGCTGATAGTATACATCGGAACGCGGAGAACCGCGGCCAGCGAACGACCGTAACCCAATCCGGCTAAAAAGGCCGGCATATACGAATCTTCGCGCCGCCGCGGCTTATCCGTAACACCGACGGCGCGAATCGCGCAGGACTCCAGCTGCGGCGCAAGCCGTTCGAACAGCACGGGCAGGTTCCGCATATGCTGATATACCATGTTCGACTGGGATAAGCCGCGCCCGCCCTGAGGCACCGTCAAAATAATCCGTTCGTCGGCAACGACGTCGAAATGCGAGTCGACTACGCACAGCGACGTCGTATAGCAGCTCGTATCGATGCCCAAAAACGCATCCATTACGACCGGGACCTCACATATGCACCCAAAATGCCGTTGATGAATTTAGCCGCTTTTTCGCCGCTGAATTCCTTGGCCAGCAAAATCGCTTCGTTCAGCACGATGGACGGAGCCGTTTCCTCCTGGGGATATACGAGCTCGCACAAGGCCAGCCGCATGATGTTTTTATCGGTATGATTCATGCGGGAGACGTTCCAGCCTTTGGCAAAAGACTGAATAATGCCGTCCAGCTCTTCCTTATGGGCCGTAACCGTCTGCACGAGATAGTCGCAATAGACTCCCTCGTCGCCGCTGTCTCCAAGTTCCGCCGCGCCGGCCGTATCGACTGCATCGTCAGGCGCCGCGCCGTCTTCTTCAAAAATTTCATTTTCTTTATATTGTATGTCGTTTTCGCCGTGGAATTCACGGGAAAACAAAAGTTCCAGCGCCTGCTGGCGCGCTTTATGTCTGCTCACGCTAACCTCCTGTACTGCTTTGGCCCTCATGGGGGCTCATGACTACGTCTTCAATCGTGACGTGGACCTCTAAGTGTTTAGGATCTGCCATCACCGTAAGCGCCTTGGCGACGTTCTGCTGCACCGTCAGGGCCAGCGTCCGCAGCTGTGCGCCGTAATAGGCCTGAATGTGCACGTCTGCCGCGACGATGCCGTCCAGATATTTTACGACGATGCCGCGGCCTTTCTTTCCCGCCACGCCTTTGGTGCCCAAGGCCGCCGTCGCTGCAATCTTAACCAGCGCGCTTTCGCTGATCGTATAGGCAAAACTATCGCTGTGCTCCGTCATGACTGCCGCTCCTTTCCGCCCCGTCTCCGTCACCGTCGGAAAACGCGATATCCTGAACGACGACATGGACGGCTGTTACGCTGCATCCGGCCGAGGACTCTACGGCGTCCTTTACCTTCTTCTGCACCGCCAGGGCAATATCGGGAATCCGATACCCATACTGTACGACAAGGCGCACTGTCAGTTCGACCTCCCGGCCGTCGATAACTGCGTCTACACCCTGAGCCAGGCTGGTCCTCCCGATTTTCCGGGCTGCCGTTTCCGCAATAGACGCGCCCAGGGAAGCCACGCCGCCGACGGCGGCCGCCGTTTGGGAGGCCAGTACGGAAATGGCCCGCTGTGAAATATGTACGCTTCCTAACGCATTCGTTTCCGTCGTTTCCATGATGACCACCATTGATAAAATTCACAAAAAGCGATGAGAAACTCATCGCTTTTCCAGTGTTCGTATGCTTATGCTCTGCCGATATAGTCGCCCGTTCTCGTATCGATCTGGAGGACTTCGCCTTCGTTGATAAAGAGAGGCACTTTAACGACGTATCCAGTTTCCAATTTAGCCGGTTTGCTGCCGCCCGTAGCCGTATCACCGCGGACGCCCGGATCGGTTTCAACGACCTTGAGTTCAACGGCCGCCGGCAAGTCGATGCCGATTACCTTGCCCTTAAACTGCATAACCGTAACCGTCATGTCTTCTTTCAGGAAGTTTACGGCATTGCCGAGGTTGTCCTTGTTCAGTTCGATCTGTTCGTACGTTTCATTGTCCATGAAGCAGTACATGCCGTCGTTTTCATAGAGGTACTGCATCTGGCGGCGGTCTACGCGGCCGTCCTGGACTTTTTCACCGGCGTTCCATGTACGTTCGATAACGGCACCCGTTTCGAGGTTTTTAATCTTAGCGCGGACAAAGGCTGCGCCCTTACCGGGTTTTACATGCTGGAATTCGACGACCTGCCATACCTGGCCGTCAATTTCAATCGTTACGCCTGGTCTGAAATCATTACTTGTAATCATGGTTTACTCCTCCTATAACAGCTCCATCAATTCTTTTGATGTCTTAGTTAGTATTTCACAGCCATTAGCTGTAACGGCAACGGAATCCTCTATGCGGACGCCGTATTTGCCTTCTATGTACAGTCCCGGTTCAACCGTGACTATCATATTCTCCTTCAGCGTGCCGGCCGCGTGCGGCGAAAGCACAGGCTGTTCGTGGATCTCCAGCCCCGTCCCATGGCCTAAGGTATGGGTAAAGTATTGGTCTAGGCCCCGTTCGGCAAAATACTGACGGACAGCCGCGTCAATGTCATGGCAGGACGCTCCCGCCCGGACGGCGCGTAATCCCAACAATTGTCCTTCCAATACGGTTTGATAAAACGCCTTCTGCTCCGGCGATGCCTTGCCGACAACGACAGTTCGGGTCATGTCGGAATGATAGCCTTCCCATACGGCGCCAAAATCGAAGGTAACGAAATCACCGGCTTCGACGACCTTGCCGCTCGCCGTGCCATGGGGCATAGCCGACCGGCGGCCTGAAGCCACGATGGTCGCAAAGGATCGTTCTTCCGAGCCGAGAAGAAGCATGGCGCTTTCCAGCCGCGCTGCCAATTCCCGTTCCGTCACGCCGGGACGAATATGGGGCAGCAGCTGGGCGAAGGCCTGATCGGCAATTTCGCTGGCCCGGCGCGTCGCCGTCAGCTCACGGGGCTCCTTCACCGCCCGCAGCTGTGACAAATTCTGGGCCGAAAAATAACATTCTTCCAGACCGGATGAAATGGCTTCGTAAAGCGAATGGGTTAAAAAGTTCCGTTCATACAGGGTCACTTGAACGCCCATGTCTTTTAGAGAATCGCAGATAGAATCAGCCAGCTTTCCCTCATGATTTTTCACGGCATACCATTGGCCGGACTGCAGTGCCGCCTGCTCCGTGTATCGGGAGTCGGTCCACAGCACGGCGTCGGACAAGGTGACGACTAATGCGCCTTCGCCGCCAGTAAAGCCGCTGAAGTACCGAAGGTTTTCCGGCTGCAATATGATTATACCGTCGGCAGTATGTTCATGCAGAAACTGCCGCAGGCGAGAAATCCGTTCTTCCATCACAATCATCCCCTACCGTATTTAGATTACATTTTATGATACCATATTACAAGCCATTTGAACAGGTTATTTATTCATAAAGGGGAATTCTCTTTCCTCTTCCCGCAGGGGGCGAAACTCGCCGTGGCGCAGCGTTTCGTCGAGACGCAGCCCGCCGATGGTATGGCGGCGCAGCGCACGGACGCTGAGGCCGACAGCTGCACACATGCGCTTTACCTGATGGAATTTCCCTTCCTGAACCGTCACCTCGACGGTCTGCTCATCTATTTTTCTCGCCCGCGCCGGCAGGCACTGCAGCCCGTCTGCCAGCACGATGCCGCCTTGAAAGATGTCGTCTATATCGTCGGGAATGGAGCCGTCGACTTCGGCGATATATATCTTATCGATATGCTTTTTCGGCGCCGTAATGCGGTGAGCCCACACGCCGTCGTTCGTCAGCAGCAGCAGTCCCGTCGTGTCCTTATCCAGGCGCCCGACGGGAAATAATCCGGCCCCCTGGTATTGCTGCGGCAGCAAATCGAGAACCGTGCGGCTGCAGCGGTCCTCCGTAGCCGACAAGACGCCGGCAGGCTTGTTCATCATCAGATAATAGAAGGCTTCGTATACGACAGTCGTTCCGTCTACGGAAATCTGGTCTTCTTCCGGATCGACCTTCGCTGCGCTGTCGCGGCAGCACTGACCGTTGACGAAGACGTGCCCTCCCTTGCACAGCTCTTTCAGCTGGCGGCGCGTTCCCCAGCCGCAATGCCCCAGAAGCTTGTCAAGACGCATTGATTTTGCCATATGCCGTCCTTTCCGCTCACAAGCTGGGCATGCTGGCCCACTGGGCCTGATAGCCCGCCATGCCTTCCAGGTGCTGCGTGCAGTTCATCAGGGTCATGACGTTCTTGTCGCCGTGATATTCAATGATATTAAAGGCCGTATTGTACTGCTGAAAGCACCATATGCGGCTCATTTCCAAGCCCAGAAGGCCGAAGATCAGGCAGCGGATAGACGCGCCGTGCGACGCGATGAGCACGGTATCGCCGTCTTTATGGCGGCTCAGCAGCTCCTTCGTCTTGGCCGTAATCCGCTGCTCTACTTCGCAGAACGATTCGCCGCCCCGCGCCCGCAGCGTACCATTGGAGTCGTAAAAGGCCTCGATTTCGCCGGGCCACATCTGGGTAATTTCCTTGTACGTATGACCTTCCCATACGCCGAAATCAATTTCCTTCAGCTCGTCGTAGGAATATACGGGCAGGTCGTGGGGCTCGGCGACGATTTCCGCCGTGCGGCGGGCCCGCTGCAGCGTGCTGCTGTATATGCCGCTGAAAGGGACGTCCTTCAAAAAGCGGCTCAGGCATTGGGCCTGCTCAATGCCGCGGGCGTTAAGCGGCACGTCCGTAGAGCCCTGATACCACTGCTGCACATTGCCGTCTGTTTCGCCGTGGCGCACTACATATAATTTTATCATGATGTTCCTCCTACCGTTTCATGTCCTTGACGACGGCCCATAAGGCCGTCCTCTTCCATTATATCCAAATCCACGCTGTCTGAACAGCTCCGGATGCGAGAAAGGCCAATCCCAGCAGCAGCATTTCGCTTACTTCGATGACAGCGCCGTACGTATCGCCCGTGACGCCGCCCAGCCGCCGGGCAATATACGTATTCAATCCCAGCGAAATCATCATCGCCGCTCCTAACAGCAGGCAATAGCTCCAGCCGGCGACAGCCAGCGGCGGCAAGGCCCACAGGAAGGCTTTGACCAGGGCGCGGCGGGGCGCATATTGGACGAAGGACTGCCCCAAGCCCTGCGCGCGGGCATAGGGAAATTGAAAAATCCCGATGAGCACGCCGAAGCGGGCCGCCGTCGGCACGGCCAGCAGCACGGCGCAGACTGCCTGCTGCGGCAGATTCGCCAGAAAGCAAACCTTCAGGGCCATGCAGGAAGCAAAGGCGACGACGCCGTTCGAGCCGACGCAGCTGTCCTTGAGTATTTTCAGCATGCGCTCGCGGCTCCGGCCGGAAAACAGCCCGTCGGCCGTGTCCATGAGGCCGTCGGCATGAAGGCCGCCCGTGACAAACAGCCAGCACAGTACCAGGAGCACGGCCGCATAGGGCTGGGAAAACCATAGGGATACGCCGGCATAGGCCAAGCAAAGGACTGCGCCGATAACGGTTCCTACGAGAGGAAAAAATATGACCGAACGGCCAAAGTCCGCCTCTGTCCAGACGGTCTGCGTCACGACGTGGATGCGCGATAAAAACTGCAGGGCAATAAAAAAGGATTTCATCGGCAGCCTCCCGTCGGAACGGACGCTCTCAGCCGCGTGATCTCTACGGGAATGCCGCAGACGGTCCAGTATACCTCGTCGGCCTGGCCAGCAGCGTATTGATTGACCTTGCCGACGACGTCCCGGTACAGGCGGCTTATGCGGCTTATCGGCACGATGCCGCATCCCAGCTCGTTGGTCACGAAAATCACCGTCTTATCTGCCGTCTGCCGGACGGCCCGGACGATATTTTCGATCTCCCGCAGCGCCCCCTGCAGTATCATCTCATCTCCGTCCCCTTCATGAGCGAACAGATAATTGGAAAGATACAGCGTCAGGCAGTCGACGAGAACGGCGTCAGCCTGGGCCAATACGGCAGGAAACGACGCACCCAGGCCGGACGACAGTTCCAGCGTCTGCCATCCTTCCGGACGGCGGCGGCGGTGCTCGGCTACCCGCTCCTTCATTTCTTCATCTAATACCTGGGCCGTCGCGACATAGGTCTTGCGGCCGGAGCAGGATGCCATATATTCTTCGGCAAACAGGCTCTTGCCGCTGCGCGCGCCGCCCGTTACGACGATCAGCTTCGATTTCATAGCTGTCTCCTCTCATAAAAATCGGGCGTGCCGCAGACACGCCCTTCCATACTAAGGCTCTTACTTTTTAATTTCCGTATATAAGTGGAACAGTTCCGGCAGGATAATCTTTTCCATGCCCACTTTAATCAAGCTGGGCAGACCGGGCAGGCAAAATACCATGCACTGATGAACCAGGCCGGCCGTCGAACGGTAAGCCATGGCCTGCACGCCGCAGACGCGGCGATAGGCGAAATACGTGAGCATCTCAGAAAATCCGGGAATTTTCTTTTCAAAGAGAGGCTCTATCGCCTCCAGCGTCACATCCCGCTTGGCGATGCCCGTACCGCCGCTCGTAATGACGACGTCGACGCTGCACACCCATTCGTGGATGTGACGGATAATATCCTCTTTATTATCTTTTACGATAGCGTAATCGACGACCTGATGGCCCCGGTTTGTCAGGGACGACTGAATCATCAGGCCGTTCGTATCATCCGAAAAAGTCCGGCTATTGCTGATAGTCAAAATAGCCGCACGCAAAGGACGTTCTTCAATTTTCTTTCCCAACGTAATCCCTCCTTACAATTATACATGCCAATCAGACCTTATCACGAACGAAAACAAATCGACATGCTGCTTACTATAGTATTAATTCGACCTTCAGAAGACAAATTCCTACCGGGCCTTTTTAAAAAATTTACGTCTTCCTGCCTATTCTGCCGCTCCGCCTGTTGTAAATTTTTTCCATTTTCGTATAATAAAAGGGTACCTCGTTATGGAAAGGAGCGTTTCGTTTGCTAAAGAAAATAACCGCGTTATTGGCCGTCTTTCTCATGGCCGGCACAGCCCTGGCAGCGGCCATGTTTTTCGACGACAATCCCCGCTATATCCAGGTAGGCCACGACGATACGACGGAATCATATGTCGACATGAATTCCATTCAGTCTATCCGCTATGACCCGCCGTATTATATCATCAAGGCCACCGTCGTGACGTACGATTACACGACGAACGTCGCTTCGGGATATGAAAACAAGTTTTTCTACAACTTTAAAGCCCAGACCGTCAAAGCGCAAACGCTGTCGACGCTGCTGTACGACGACAAAGGCCTTCCTACCCGGCAGATCATGCTGCCTGATCCGGCTGTAAACGCCTGCGACCGCTATTCCGTAAACGGCAAAGCGGCGGACAACGCCTTCTTTACCTGCTACAGCATGACCTTTTATCACACCTTTACCAAACAGCCCCCATCTTCAACGCAAAGGAATGAATAGCTATGGACTCACTGCTTCACACCGGCGGCACCTTGCTCACGATTCTCTTCATCGCCGCCGTCCTCTACTCCCTGCTTTCGTCGTTTCGCAAAAAGCGCAAAAAAGCGGCCCGGCAAAAGGACCTGGAAACGAAACAGCACGTACAGGTAGAAAACCTGCATCAATACGACGTTCAGCCGCAGAAGGGATACTACGCCTACCCCATCGACGCATCGGACGCCCTTCGCCGTTATCCCCAGCATTTTACGGCCCTGTCCCTGGTCCTGGCCAACGAGCAGCCCTACTCGGTCTGCCTCATTGGCTTCGCCGAATTTGAAAAGGGCCAGCTGAAAAACACCCACTATTTTTACGTCCGCCCGCCGGAAAACAACATTACCAACAAAAAATATCCCGAACTGACCTGGGATGTTCTCCGCAAAGCCGACGAATTCGGCGAATACTGGGAAGCCGGCATGAAGGACTACTTCGTCGGCCGCACCCTCGTCGCCCACAACGCGCCCTTCGTCATGGGCTGCATCGCTCACGCGCTGAAAATATACGGCATCGACATACCGTGCCTGCGCTTTATCGACACGATGGAAGCGGCCAAGACATTATACCATTTCCCGTCTAACAAGCTGGCAGCGATCAGCGAGGAAATGAACATCGAAATGGACGAACAAAACGCCCTCAGCGCCGCCATGGCCGCCGGCCAGTTCCTCATCAAGGCCAAGCAGGACTATCCCCTGTATTTGCCGACCATCCATTTCGCCTACGGCATGCCGACGCCGGACGAACAGCTCGCCGCCGTCATCGCCGCCGTCGAACGGGAAGAATGCACAGCCGAAGAGATCTTCGCCCCGAACCCTGCCGACATGAACGTCATTCAGACCTTGCTGGATAAAAAATACATCGAGCACGGAGACAAGGAAGGGACGTACTACGCGACAGACGCCGGCCTCGACTTCTCCGAATCTCTGCCCTGACCAACCAACGCACACGTATATACTTAGACATACAAAAAGATGAGACTGCCTGCAGCGCAGTCCCATCTTTTTTGTATGTCTTTATTTTCGTCCTAATTTATATATCGTCAAGGCCTTCCACACGTCGCCTTTCTTCAGCACAGGCTGGGGAAATTCCGGATGCTCCAGCGCATTGGGATAATACTGCGCCTCCAGACAAAACCCGCTGCGGTAGTCAAAGACTGCGCCGCCCTTCCCCAAGGGTGTGCCGTCAAGGTAATTGCCTGTATAAAACTGTACGCCGGGCTGGCTCGTATAGGCTGTCAGCGTAATGCCCGTCTGATTTCCTACGGCATAAGCCATGGGATATACTGTGCCGCAGGCCGTGCGCACAGCCTGGGATTCATCGCGGCGGACAATCCAGTTGTGGTCGTAGCCGCGGGCCTGGCGGAGCTGGACGTAGTCGTCGTCGATATGGCGGCCAATGGGCGTCAGCTCCCGCAAGTCCATCGGCGTGCCCGCAACGGAGACAATGTTGCCGTTCGGCAGGGATTCGGCATCGCTTTCCGTGAAGAAATCGCTGAACAGCTGGATTTCCTGGTCGAGGACGGAGCCGCTGCCGCAGCCGTTCAGGTTGAAATAGGTGTGATTCGTCAGGTTGCATATCGTATCGGCGTCGCTGACCGCTTCGTAGCGGATAATAACGGCGTCGTCGTCTGTCAAATCATACCAGACGGATACCTGAAGGGTTCCGGGATAATTTCCTTCTCCGTCGGGGCTCGTATAGGTCAGCTTCAGCCCTTCCGCCGTTTCTTCGGCCTGCCAAAGCTTTTTATTGAAGCCGGTCAGGGTGCCGCCGTGCAGATGATTGCGGCCGTTGTTGCACTCCAGCTGATACTCTTTGCCGCCGATGCGCAGACGGCCCCGGGCAATGCGGTTGCCGCAGCGGCCGATAAGGGCTCCGATATATTTGTCTTCGTTCACATAGGTTTCGACATCGTCATAACCCAGGACGACGTCGACATCAGTACCGTCGGCACCCTTCGTATGCAGGGCCTGTACATGGCCGCCGTACGTGCAGATGGACAAAGCCGTGCCGTTGGCGTTAGTCAGGGTATAAAGGAAGACGGGCCTGCCGTCTGACAGATAGCCGAAGTCTTTTTTAGAAATCGTACTCATGGCATTCACTCCTCTTTTGACTTTTTGCGCACTTGTTCACGCGCACACCTTGTGTTAAAATAGGGAAAACAAAATTAGTGTACATTATATATTTACATCATTCGTAATTCCCAGGAGGGAAATATATGGTAACGATAAAACAAATCGCCGATCTCTGCGGCGTATCCCGCGGCACCGTAGACCGCGTCTTAAACAACCGCGGCAACGTCAAGCCGGAAAAGCGCGAATTAATCCTAGAAATGGCCAAGAAGCTCCACTACAGGCCTAACCCGGCCGGCAAGGCCCTGGCGGCGCAGAAGAGCAATCCCGTCGTCGCCGTCGTCCTGCCCTCTAAGAGCATCCGCTTCTTCGACGACATCATCGACGCCCTGGAAAAGGCGGCCCGGAAATACGAGTCTTACGGCATGCGCACCGTCTGGCACACCGTACGGGGCTATGACGTAGAAGAGCAGTGCCATATCCTCGATCAGATCAAAGGACAGATCAACGCCCTCATCATCAATCCCATCAACGATCCGAAAATAGCAGCTAAGCTGAACGAGCTCATCGCCGCCGGCATCTTCGTCGTCACCATCAACAACGACATCGAGCAGGCCAGCACCCACTACTATGTGGGCAGCGACTACGTAAACGGCGGCCGCACCATCGGGGCGCTGCTGAAGATGTTTTCCCCCGGCCCCTGCCACATCGGCGTCGTCCTGGGCTCGCTGAAAATCTTAGGCCACCGCCACCGCCTGCAGGGACTCAAGGAAATACTGGGAACCGACGGGCAGTATGAAATCACAGCCCTCATCGAAGACAATGACGACGATATTTCGTCGTACGACGCGACGAAAAACCTGCTGAACAAGCATCCGGACATCAACGTCCTCCTCATCTTGTCCTCCGGCGGCTCCTACGGCACCTGCCGGGCAGCTCTGGCCAGTCCCCGCCGGGACGACCTGCTCATCCTCGTCTTTGACACCATTCCGACAACGCGGGAAATGATGAAGGCCGGCGACATCAAGGCCGCTATCTACCAGCATCCCCACCAGCAGGGCCAAAAGGCGATGCAGCTCGTCTTCGATTACCTGGTCAACGGCATCGTTCCCGACCGGGAACGGTACATCATGAACAACGAAATACGCATTGCAGAAAACATGTAATCTTATAAAAAAGAGAGGCTTTCGCGAGCCTCTCTCTTTTTTATGGATAAAACGGCATGAGCCGACGATTAGCAGATTTCTACTAAGTCCAGGTCGAACATGACGGCCAGGTCGTGGATTTGTTCTTCCGTCAGGCGGAAGCTCAATACGGTGTGGTGACCGCCGCCGGCGTGAATCCAAGCCGTAGCGCCTTTCTTCAAGCCGACCTTCGGCGTCCAGAGCTGTTTTGCCACAGGAAGGTGAGGCGTTTCCGCTTCGGGCTTACGGCACGTTACGGGGTAGCTGATGAGGCGGAAGCCGCCGCGGAAGTCGGCTACCGTCAGGTTGACAGCGTCGCCTTCCGAGCCGGTGAAGACGAGTCGGGCCGGGTCTTCTTTATCGCCGATATCCAAGGGATGAACTTCGATGCGCGGTTTATCGCTGGCAATGGTTGGATCGACTTCCAGCATGTGTGCGCCCAAAATTGCTTCGTGGCCTTTGCGCAGGTCCAGCGTATAGTCTTCCATGAATACAGTGCGGTCGTTGTGAGCCATAATCTTCATCAGACGCGTCAGTGCGGCCGTCTTCCAGTCGCCTTCAGCGGCGAAGCCGTAGCCTTCCTTCATGAGCAGCTGCGCAGCCAGGCCCGGGAGCTGTTCCATACCGCAGAGATCCTGGAAGTTCGTGCAGAACGCCGTATAGCCGCCCTTATCCAGGAAGCGCTTGATACCCAGATATTCTTTGATTTGCACGCGAACGTTGTGTTCAAATTTTTCCGGCGTGTTGTCGCCTGCGACCATCGTGTATTCTTCCTTCAGCTGATCGTATACGGCCTGTACGTCTTCATCGCTGACGCTGTTAATAACCGGCACGAGGTCACCGACAGGCCAGTAGTCGACAGTCCAGCCCAGGCGAATCTGCGCTTCTACCTTGTCGCCTTCCGTAACGGCTACGTCGCGCATCGTATCGCCGAAGCGGCATACCTTGATGCTGAAGCTTTCGTTGTACGCAACAGCAACGTCCTGCCATTTAGCGATTTCATCCTGTACGTCTTCGTCTTCCCAGTAGCCGTATACGACTTTGTTCTTCAAATTCAGGCGGGCGTTGATGTAGCCGTATTCGCGGTCGCCATGAGCGCTCTGATTGAGGTTCATGTAATCGAAGTCAATCGTATCGTAGGGAATGTTGTTCAAATACTGCGTTGCCAGATGGAGGAGCGGTTTCTGCAGGAGCATGGTGCCGCGAATCCAGTTTTTCGCCGGCGAGAACGTATGCATCCAGGTGATGACGCCGGCTACGTTGTCGTTGTAGTTTACGTCCTTCATGAACTGCGTAATGCCGTCGGCCGTCGTCATGACGCCTTTGTATACGACCTTGTAGGGCAGCTTGCCGCTGGCATTGAGCTTGTTGACCATATCTTCCGTATCGCGGTCTACGTTGCGGAGCTGTTCTTCGCCGTACAGATACTGGCTTCCGGCGACAAACCAAAATTCATAATCTTTTACTTGTAACATGGATGGTTCCTCCTTATATATGTGAAATACTGATAATAAATGATCTTATTTTTTCTGTCCGTAATAGGCGTTGGCCCCGTGCTTGCGGTAGTAATGCTTATCCAGCAGGTACTGGGGCACGCGGATATCGGCGCGCGTGAGCTGGAGCGCATGGTAGTTCATTTCGGCGACGACTTCCAAGATTTTGGCCGTCTCTACGGCCTTCGCCGCCGTCGGTCCCCACGTAAAGGGCCCATGCTGTTTTACCAGTACGGCCGGAACGGCATCGGGGTCGATGCCCCGTTCGGCAAAGGTGCGGACAATGACCTTGCCCGTATTTTCTTC
The DNA here is from genome assembly GCA_900554215.1 of uncultured Megasphaera sp. Lineage (GTDB taxonomy): Bacteria > Bacillota > Negativicutes > Veillonellales > Megasphaeraceae > Megasphaera. The sequence goes on along the minus strand of USGG01000008.1, from coordinate 21,913 downwards.
ATAGGCGCTTTCGATTTCTTCTTTTGTCAGCGCGTCGGTCACGGGCACGTCGCCGTAAAACGTATCGGCATGGGTCGTTCCCATGGCTTCAAGGTCTACGCCGGCCTGGGCAAAAGATACGGCCCAGGGAGAATGGGCGTGGACGATGCCGCCGATATTGGGGAAGGCCTTGTACAATACGGCGTGAGTCATCGTATCGCTCGACGGATTTAAGTCTCCTTCGACGACCTTTCCGTCCAAATCTACGACGACCATATCGGCAGGCGATAATTTTTCATATTCTACGCCCGACGGCTTGATGACGAAAAGGCCCTTTTCCCGGTCGATTCCCGACACGTTGCCCCACGTAAAGGTGACGAGCTCCAATTTCGGCAGGCGCATATTCGCTTCATAGACCTGCTGCTTCAATTCTTCTAACATATGATATCCCTCCCGGCAGGGTTAATCTGCCAACGTACGGCCCGCTTCTGCTTCAACAGCCAAGGCCCGCTTATAGTTTTCAATAAAGGCATTGCAGCCTTCTACGCCTTCGGCATTCGGCGTCAAGGTGACGCTCTTCGGATGGCGGAATACCCGTTCATCCAGGAAGTCGGCCAGCGTTTCGCCCTCCTGACGGACTTCCATGTATACGGCCAATACGGCCATGCCCCACGGACCGCCTTCGCCAGCCGTATCCATAATGGTAATCGGCATGTTGAGGGCGTCGGCCAATACCTGCTGGCCAATGACCGGCGTCTTAAACAAGCCGCCTTGGGCGATCATGACGTCCGTCTCAATGCCTTCTTCCTGAACCAGGATGTCCATGCCTATTTTCAGCGGCGCAAAGGCTGCGTACAGCTGGGCCAGCATGAAGTTCGGCAAGGTAAAGCGGCTGTGCGGCGTGCGGACGAACAGCGGCCGGCCGTTGTCGATGCGCGTTACGTTTTCGCCCGACAAATAGCTGTAGTTGACCAGTCCGCCCGCATCTTTATCAGCCGTGCCGGCCAGGTTAAACAACGTTTCATACAGCTTGTCCGGCCCAATCGCCAGGCCCGTCGCCGCAGCGAACTGGCCGAACAGGTCGACCCAGGCGTTGATGTCCGACGAGCAGTTATTCGTGTGTACCATGGCAACAGGAGCCCCGTCCGGCGTCGTGACGACGTCGATATCTTCATGGACGCCCTGCAGCGGCCGGTCCAATACGTTCATGGAAAAGGCCGACGTGCCGACGGAAATGTTGCCGGTCCGTTTGCGGACGCTGTTCGTGCTGACCATGCCCGTACCAGCGTCGCCTTCGGGCGGAGCCATATGGCTGCCCCGTTCCAGACGGCCTGCCGGATCAAGGAGGCGCGCCCCTTCTTCCGTCAAGGTGCCGGCCCCTTCTCCGGCCCGCAGTACCTTCGGCAGCAGGTCGGAAAGCTTCCACGAATAGGGTTTTACAGCGTCTAAGTTTTCAAAAATATCCAGCATCTTCGCATCATACGTGCCGCTTTGTTCATCAATCGGGAACATGCCCGACGCATCGCCGATGCCCAGGACTTTTTCGCCGCACAGCTTCCAGTGGACATATCCGGCCAAGGTCGTCAAGAAGGAAATCTGCGGCACATGGTCTTCGCCGTTCAGGATAGCCTGGTACAGATGGGCAATGCTCCAGCGCTGGGGAATATTGAAATGGAAGGTTTCCGTCAGCGCCTTGGCGGCCTGACCGGTAATGTTATTTCTCCACGTACGGAAGGGAACGAGCAGTTCTCCCTGGGCATCGAAAGCCAGGTAGCCGTGCATCATGGCGCTGACGCCGATAGAACCGATACGCGTCAGCGGCACGTGATAGCGGCTCTGCACATCGGCGGCCAGCTGGGCATAGCAGGCCTGGATCCCCTTCCATACTTCATCCAGCGAATAGGTCCACACGCCGTCGCGCAGGGCGTTTTCCCAGCCGTAGCTGCCCGAAGCGATGGTCTGGCAGTCGTAATTGACGAGAACCGCTTTAATGCGGGTCGAACCGAGTTCAATTCCTAATGCCGTTTCGCCGTTTTTAATGTTCGCTGCAACCTTTAATAAATCCATGAGACAAGTCCTTTCTCCCGTAAAGGAATACATTAATTATCTTCTCTTCGTTCCCTGCGCTTCGATTTCTTCCAGCGTATGGCCGCGCGTTTCCGGAACGCATTTCGTCACGAAGCATACGCCGAGCATGCAGATGACGCCGAAGATAGCGAAGACGATTTCCTGCGGCATCGAAGCCGTCATGATGGGGAATAACAAGCCGACCAGGAAGGAGCCGATCCAGTTGAAGGACGAAGCCATGCCGGACGCGCGGCCGCGGATAGCCAGCGGGAAGATTTCGCCGACGATAACCCAGGTCAGCGGGGCCCATGTAAAGGAATAAAAGGCAACGTAGATGCACAGGAAGAATACGATCATCATCGGGTTCGTATCGGGCATGATGCTGTTGATGATAGCCGGCAGGATAAAGGACAGGCCCATGATCGTGCCGCCGACTTTCAGCAGCGTGCGGCGGTTGAACTTATCGGCAATGACCAGGAAAACGAGGGAACCCAAAACGAGGAGGATACCCTGAATAATCGGCCACATGAGCTGCGAGCTGGCAGCGTGTCCTGTCGCCGTTTCAACAATAAGGGGAATGTAATAGAAAATTGCGTTTGCCCCCTGGAACTGCTGGAATGCGGCGACGCCGATACCGGCGACGACCAAGTACTGATATTTACTGCTGAACAACATCCCCCAAGAGCTGTTTTGCGCAGCATGGGCTTCGGCGGCGACGGTTTCCTGAATCTGTTTTAATTCCGGTTCTACTTCGTCGCTGGGCCGGATATAGCTCAGCGTACGGCGGGCGGCATCCAATAAGTTATGACGGACGAGAAAACGCGGCGATTCGGGAAGGCGAAGGACGCCGAAGAACAAGATAATAGCTGGAACAGCAGCTAAGCCGAGCATTAAACGCCAGGCGTACATTTCGGGCAAATCCTTCAGCAAATAGTCGACAATGTACGACAGCAGCATGCCCGATACGATCATCGTCTGGTTGATGCCGGACAAACGGCCCCGCAGATGAGCCGGAGCCATTTCCGACATATAGGCCGGAACAAGGGCCGATGCGGCGCCGACGGCCAGGCCCAGCAAAATACGGACGCCAATCAGATAATATTGGCCGTTGTCCGGAGCGATACCGGACAAGATGGAGCCGACGACGAAAATCAGCGCGGAAATCAAAATCATCTTGCGGCGGCCCAATTTATCGGACAGCTGACCTGCCAGCGCGCCGCCGAAGATAGCACCGAACATAACGGCCGACGTAATCCAGCCGATAATACTGGCATTGCCGTGCAGCCCCCAGTCGTCCTGCAGAAAGGGCAGCGCCCCGGTCATAACGCCGATATCGTACCCAAATAAAATACCTCCAAAAGAGCCGAAAAAGTAAATAAAAGAACTGGATATCTTTTTATTATCTTTTTCCGCTGTGCTCGTGTTCATTTCTCCATTCCTCCACTCAGCAATAAATACAATTAAAATATGGATTTTTCTTACTTTCTATAAATTGTGTTCGAACACAGTTTTGTTATGTATATCCTATCTCTTTGTAAACTTTTTGTCAATAGTGTTCACGAGCACATTTACTCATAAGACGGCGACAATCGTCCAGGTCAGCGCATTGTTAACCGAAACCAGCAAAGGAAATCCCCCTATTTTACGCCGTATTTCGCAACTTGCAGTTTACGCATTCTTTACGCAGCATCGGTAAAAAAATGTATGGGTCAAGCTCCGAGCCCAAAACACCGGCACTTTTCCCTTCCTATCCGTTGACAAAGCCCTGCAACCGTGATAGAATTTTTATTGTTATGTTTTATTAAATTTTTATATGAGGTGATGTAGAAAATGGCAACGAGGAGAGAAGCACGTTTTAAGCAATGTCGCCGGTTCGGACTCAATGTGTACGGACATCCTAAGGCATTAAAACGTGTGAAGAAAGAACAGCGTCAGAAAAAGATGTCTGAATACGGCACACAGTTACTGGAAAAACAGAAGCTTCGCGCATACTACAATTTGCTCGAACGCCAGTTTGTCCGGTATTATGATAAAGCCAAGAAGATGGAAGGCGTTACTGGCGAAAACATGCTGAAATTGCTGGAATGCCGTTTGGATAACCTGGTATATCGTATCGGTTTTGCAAACTCCATCCGTCAGGCCCGCCAGATGGTCAACCACGGCCACATCTTGGTAAACGGCAAACGTTGCGACATTCCGTCGGCACACGTAAAAGTAGGTTCCGTTATCACGTTGAAGGAAGCTTCCCGCGCTAACGAAATGTACAAAAAATCCTTCCAGGAATTGAAAACCTTCGATGTTCCCTACATCGAAAAGAACTTCGACGGCTTCGAAGGCACGCTGACGCGTATGCCCGAACGCTCCGAAATTCCTGTAGAAATCAACGAAACGCTCATTGTCGAATTGTACTCCAAATAATAACGAGCACAATAGCACAAAACAAAAACAAGGACTCCTGTTATATGCAGGTTTCCTTGTTTTTTTATTTCTCATCAAGTATTCTAAATGCAAATGAAATAAGTTTTTTGCCTCGTTTTTGCCCCGTCCTTGACTTCATTATAATTTCGCCGACAATGCAAAAGACCTGCCGGAGACAAGAGTATCTCCTCACGGCAGGTCTTTTGCATGTTTCATATTGAGATGAGAGTATAGTAAATTGAGTTAGCAGCTACATTACCATCCAAAGGGGAAAATGAGGAACCACAGGCTGCCGGCAATGAATACGAACAGCCAGAGCATGAACGTAAACGGCAGGATTTCCTGGAAGCGAAGGCGGAAGGCCGCCAGATAGGCAATGGCCCAGAAGGGCTGAATCAGGTTTGCCATCTGCGCGCCCGTGCCGTAAGCATTGATAACCTGCGAAACGGGAACGCCTAAATGCTGAGCCGCCGGAACCAGGTACGGTGCTTCGATAACGAATTTAGACCCTGCAGACGGGACAAAGAAGTCCATGATGCCGGTGTAAATGAATACAATCCACGGATAGGTTCCCGGCGTTGCGATGGAGATAAACAGTTCCGTAATTTCATCGGCCAGGCCAGAGAACGTAATCAGGCCGAAAATGCCGGCATACAAGGGGAACTGGATAATGACGCCGTATACGGTCGTCGCCCCTTCTTTTACCGATTCAATATAGCTGTGCGGCGAATCGTGGAACAATAAGCCCAAGCCAAAGAGGGCGAAGTTGATCGTGTTCAGGTTGATCTTGCTAACGCCTTCCGTAATGACGTGGTCGCCGAACCAGATGAGAATTAATAAAGCGATGAGGGTATTCAATACGCGGGACCGTTCCCACCGTTCGGCCGGCGTCAGTTTCTTCGAGGCGTCGATCTTTTCCGGTTCTGCCGTAAATTCCTTGTACAGCTCGTCGCTGATTTCTACAGCCTTTTCCTTCTTAGGCATGAGCAGGTAGTATACGACGGGCAAAGCCAATAATTCCAATACGAGGAAGGTCATCATGTACGGGGACAGGGATGTCTGGCTGATCGGCACGATGCCGCCCATGATTTTTTCCATAAAGTTGCCCGGCGTCGCCGACAGCAGCGGCGCAGCCTGGGAGATGCCGTTGGCCATAATATTCATGCTCGTATAGGCCATAGCGACGATAAAGGCATAGTGGAAGCCCTGCCCTCTTTTGCGGATAGCGATTTCCTTGCCCATGATAATCGTAGCCATGAGGCCGACGCCCCAGTGAAGCCAGGAAATAACGCCGGTAATCAGGGCAAACAGGGCGATGGTGCCGCCGCGCGTCTTCGGCCAGTCAATTAAGCGGACGATGCCTCTGCGGACCGATTTTGCGTTAGCAATAACGAAGCCGCTGATCATCATCAAGCACATCTGCATGGAAAAGCTTAATAATTCCCAGAATCCTTTTGCATAATCTTCAACCAATCCCCACGGCGTCGAATCAGTAAAAATCAGCGCCAGAACAAAGACAAATACAGTCAGCCCCAATACGAATACCATGGAGTCGGGAATATAGTTTAAGCTGAATTCTATAAACTTATCGGTAATCGTCTTCTTCTGTGCGTTTTGCGAATTTGCTTGCGCCATAATAAGCCTCCTTTATATAATCCGGCATGACGGGAACCTCATTCTACTTCTTCATACGCCCCGTCGTCTTTCGTACGTGCGCCTTCTCCCTCCAGTACGCCGCCGACATGACAGTCGGGACAGGTCCCGAAGGCGTCGCCGAATTCCGGAATCAAATCGATAGCGTATTTAAATTTCTTGCCGCACTGCGGACAACGATAATACATAAAACAAGGTCCCCACGTCATACCTGTCACACTCCTATTATTTCAGCCCCAAAATTTCGCGCGCTTCTGCCGGCGTCGCGACTTCTTTGCCGTATTCTTCGATGCAGCGGCGAGCCCGTTCTACAAACTGGCGGTTGCTGTCTGCCAGCACGCCCTTAGCATACATGACGTTGTCTTCCATGCCGACGCGGAGATGGCCGCCCAAAGCGATGGTAGCGTACATAATTTCCATAGCGCTGTGGCCTACGCCGAAGGCCGACCAGGTGGAGCCGGGGCACAGGGTGTCCATCGTTTCCTTCATGAATACGAGGTTCTTAACCGAGCCGGGAATGCCATTGGCGCAGCCCATGCACATCTGGAAGTGAAGCGGCGCTTTCAATACGCCTTTTTTGAGATAGTAGGCAGCATTGGCGATCATACCCGGGTCAAAGGCTTCGATTTCCGGCTTGATATTCAGCTCCTGCATGAGCGTTCCCAACTCTTCCAGGAATTTCGGCGGATTGAGGAACAAGCCGCTGTTCATCCAGTTCATGGAGCCGCAGTCGTACGACGCCATTTCCGGCTTTAATTCCTTCAAATGGAGCTGGCGCGTTTCTTCCGTCGCGTGGAGGTCGCCTGATGTCGTAAGATTCAGGACGATGTCGCAGTCAGGATATTTAGTCTTGATCGTCTGTACCGTTTCACGGAATTTATCGGCACTCATGGTACCGTTGCCTTCATCGTCGCGCATGTGAAGGTGAGCAACGGCAGCGCCGGCCTGCCAGCACTGATAGACGTCGTCAGCAATTTCCTGCGGCGTCAGGGGAACGTTCGGATTGTTTTCTTTTTTCGGCCATGCGCCCGTTACAGCGGCTGTGATGATAACTTTGTTTTTCAAATTGCTCATGATATGTTTCCTCCTTAAAATACACTCTTATTCTTTGTCTTTTTTATAAAGCATGTGAATTAAATAGTCGTTCAGCCCCTTGCGTTCCGCTGCGATGGATTCGTCGTCCCACTTGAAGAAGCCTTCGCCGCTCTTAAAGCCCATTTTGTTTTCTTCCTTCATCTTAACCAGCAGCGGCGACGGCGTCGTATCGCTGCACAGATATTTCAAGATGTATTCGTGAATGTTGTAGGTCAAATCCGTGCCGACCAAATCGGAGTTCACCAGCGGCGGCAGCTGGGGCAGGCGGAGTCCGAAGCTGTATTTAACGGCTTTATCGACCGTTTCGGCATCGGCAATCCCCTGTTCTACGATGTAAATCGCTTCTCTCCACAAAGCGTGCTGCATGCGATTGGCAATGAAACCCGGCACGTCGCGCTGGCAGATAACCGGCTTTTTGCCTACCTTTTCCAAGATATCGTATACCTGCTGGGCTACTTCATCAGACGAGCCGTTGGCTTTGACGACTTCTACCAGGGGAATCAGCGTCGCCGGATTCCAGAAGTGGGTGCCAACGAAGCGTTCTTTATGTTTCACGCGTGCACTGATTTCCGTCGGGCTCATGACGGACGTATTGGTGCAGAAAATCGTGTCGGGACGGCACAGGATTTCTAATTTTTCGAAGACCGACTGCTTCAATTCCATGTTTTCAAACACGGCTTCGACGACTAAATCCGTCTTCTGGCACAGTTCGGGGCTCAAATCCGTCGTAAAGCTGATGCGGCTCAGCTGCTGTTCCGCCGTGTCGGCATCGACGATACCCTGATCGACAAAGGACATCATTTCCTTGCGTACCTGGCCGAGAACGTCGTTGTCGGCGATATCATATAAAACGATGGAATATTCCGGATTGCGGGAAAATACCTGGGCGATACCCCGGCCCATCAAGCCGGCGCCGTACACTAAAATCTGTTTTACTTCCATAATGCGTATTGCCTCCTTGAATTTCGATTTGAAAATATATATGAAATTTTCATGCCATATATAAAAGGGCGTAAAACAGGCATTTTTCCATCGTTATAGTGTAAAATGCTTTTACACTTCATTTACACTGTAAAATCATTTTACACTTTTTTACGAAACAAAAACCAGTACCGGCAGTAGGCTGCAAGTACTGGCTTATTCATTTCGTCATTCAAAATTTCGTTTATCGATGCCATACTCCTTGACGCGCTTGTACAAGGTCGGCCGGCTCATCCCAAGCCCCTTCGCCGCATGGGACATATTTCCCTTATATTCCCTCAAGGCCGCTTCGATCCGTTCTCTTTCATGCTGCAGCAGCCCGCCTACGGCCAAGGGCGCTGCAGCTTCTTCGGCTCCCTTCCCAATGGCGTCGGGAATATCTATCAGCGTGATGTAGTCTCTTTTACATAATATGACAGCCCGTTCCATCACGTTTTCCAGCTCCCGTATATTGCCGGGCCACCGGTAGGCATGAAAGGCCCGAAGGACGTCTTCCGATATGTCGGCGACGTGCTTGTCGTAAATCTTATTATAGACCGTCAGGAAATAGCGGGCGATTTCCTCTATGTCCCGGCCTCGTTCCCGCAGCGGCGGCAAGGGGATAGTAAACACGTTGAGGCGGTAGTATAAATCTTCGCGGAAGGTATGGTTTTCAATGCACTTGCGCAAGTCCTTGTTCGTAGCCGATATGATGCGGACGTCAATCTGTATGGGCTTTGCGCCGCCGATGCGCGTCACTGTCTGCGTCTGCAGCACGCGCAGCAGCGTCACCTGGACATCGTAAGGCATGTCGCCGATTTCGTCTAAAAACAAGGTGCCGCCGTTGGCCAGCTCAAACTTTCCCGGATGCCCCTTCTTATCAGCGCCGGTAAAAGCCCCCTTTTCATAGCCGAAGAGCTCGCTTTCTATGAGAGTCCGCGGAATAGCGCCGCAGTTAATCGCCACAAAGGGGCCGTTCCGCCGGCTGCTGGCATTGTGAATGGACTGGGCGAACAACTCCTTCCCCGTCCCGCTCTCGCCGGTAATCAAGATAGATGGATTATGGGCCGCCCCCAGCTCGGCAATGGTTTTCACCTGCCGGATCGCGTCGGACGAGCCGATAATGTCGTCGAAGCTGAACGTCGGCTCGGCATAGATCATCTTGGTCGCATTCAGATGGGCTTCCGTCTGCTTCGACAGAGTAATAATATATTCCTGTTCCTTTTCGCCAATATTGATGCGGCGGATGTAGCAGTACAGCAAATAGTTCCGTTTATGGACAAAATCGGGGCAGCCCGAGCTGACCAGCTCATAGCAGTACGTTTCGCCGTTCTTCGTGTTGGCAGCGATTTTATCCATGGACAGCTTCGAATCAAAATACGGGCAGACGTTCGTCCCCGGCACATCCTTCAATTCCTTCCTGATTCCCAGCAATTTCACGGCGCCTTCATTGATGACCTTGATGTTCCCTTCTTCATTGCAGTAAATGATGCCCGTTTTGATGCTGTCCAGCGTCGTATACAGCCGGGAGTTTACTTTTTTCAAGGACTGGCTCATGGCGTATAAGCGCTTCGTCGCTTTTTCCAGGGCGTACTGCTTGGAAATGGCTTCCGCCGCGATGACGGCCAATCCCAATGTATGCTGATGAGAATACCACCAATGGCCCGATACGGCGATAAATCCTAAAATCTCCTTCGTCTCCGGGTCGATGATAGGGCAGGCGCCGCCGGCCAGGTTGTCATCGATAGACGAGGCGTGCTCCGTCGACACCAGGATAAAGGGCTTTTTATAGGTAAAGACCAGGTGAAACAGCCCGCCGTAGGGAGCGTCGCTTCCCCGGTTGGAGCCTTCGATAAGACCCGTCGCCGCCAGCTCCTTCAGCATCGTGTCCGACCCGACCAGCTTTAAGATGACGCCGTCGCGGTCCAATAGAGTAATCCAAAAGGTGTCGTTCTGCAAAAACGTATACAGACGCTCCATATACGGCACGGCGATGGCCAGCAGCTCTTCCTCCTTCTGCGTGCGCAGGTACAGGTCCGTCACGACGGGCTTTTTGAAATCAGGCGTACGGTAGCCTCTATCGCAGGATACCTTCCAGCCATGTAAAATTTCCTCCCGCACGTCTGTAATGCCGTCAAAGCTGCCGCTGGCAAAAAATTTCGCCCGCATATTGCCGACATGGAGAATATGCTGCGGATTAAATAGATTCTTTATATCTAATTTCATCAACTGTCTCGTCACGCTCCTCTATCCGACAAATTACCGTTATCTCATATATAGTATTATACCATTCCTTTCGGCCATTGACTGCATTTTTGCCCTTCATACCGTCAAATATATGTCCAATTTCATGAAAAGACCTTTCACATGACAAAAAACGCCCCGATAGGAAATCATGCCTTGGCGATTTCCTATCGGGGCGCTGCGTATTTACTTATCTATCCAGGATCATTAGTTGGCGCTGATGACTTTGCCGGGGTTTAAAATCCAGTTGGGGTCGATCGCCCGCTTGATAGACTTCATCAGTTCCAGTTCGACCGGGTCGGTGTATTTTTCCATGTAGTCGAGGCGCTTAAAGCCGATGCCGTGTTCACCGGACAAGCGGCCGCCTAAGCCGTATACGTATTTATAGGCGACGTCGCGGAATTCTTCCAGCTGTTTTTCCCATGCTTCATCGCTCATATCACATTTCAGGATTTGGAAATGAAGGTTGCCGTCACCGGCGTGAGCCAGGCAGAATACGCGGAAATCGTATTTCTTGCTTTCTTCGACCAAGGACTGGATGCAGTCGGCAATCTTTGTAACCGGTACGACCAAATCTTCCGACGTGGCGATCTTAGAGAAGACGCGCGTGCTTTCCAGGCAGTTGCGGCGGACCGTCCATACTCTGTCGTCGGCTTCTACGACGTCCGTAGCGCCGCAGGCTTCGCAAATCGCCGCCAATTTTTCCATCTTATCGTCCAGTTCGTCTTCATTGAACGTTTCGATAGAAATGATATCGTAGTAACCGTCTTCATAATGAGGCAGGCGCAGCTCACTGTAATCGCTGGCGCTGCGGACGAAGTTGTTGTCCATAAATTCGACAGACGTCGGATTGAGACCAGCTTTAATCAAGTTCGGCACCAGAGCCGTAGCTTTGCCCAGATCGGTAAAAACAGCCAATACGTCGAGGCGGTACGGGCACAAGGGGACAAGCTTCAGCGTCGCCTTCGTAATAATGCCCAGCGTGCCTTCCGAGCCGATAACCAGCTGGTCGAGGCAGAAGCCTGTCGAGCATTTCTTCAAAGGCGCGCCGAGGTTGGCAATCTTGCCGTTCGGCAGGACGACTTCAATAGCATATACCTGATGACGGGTCGTGCCGTAGCGCACGGCTTTGTTGCCGCCGGCATTGGTAGCCAGGTTGCCGCCGATGAGACAGCTGTCGGAGCTGCACGGGTCGCCGGCGTACAGCAGGCCTTTGGACTTAGCCAAATTTTGGATATCGATCGTACGCACGCCTGCTTCGACAACCATGTACATGCCTTCTTCGTTTACCTCCAAAATGCGGTTCATCCGTTCCATCAGCAGGACGATGCCATGGTATACCGGCACGGCGCCGCAGCTGACGCTGGTGCCGGCGCTTCTCGGCGTAACGGGAACGTTGTACTTGTTGGCGATCTTGACGATTTCGGCCACTTCTTCCGTATTAGCCGGCAGCACGACGACTTCCGGCGTGCGCCAATACGACGGAGCCAGGCTTTCATCAGATTTATACACGTCTAATACGTCGGGCGCCGTTTTGACGTATTTTTCCCCGACGACGTCCTGAAGCGCCTTGACGACTTCTGCTGTAACTGGATTGTATTGTTTCATAACTAACTGCATCCCCTTTTTTACGATATACTGCAACTTCCGTTTCTGCAGCTGCAACAAATTAGTTGAATACGCTTATTATAATACAGGCCATTTCATTTGTCTTGCCTTGCCCAGAAAAAGACTATACAGTTTTATCATTCCTATTCATGATTTTTATGCATAAATTATGAGTAAAACGTATAACCCGAAGCGGCTTGCTTCGGGTCAGCACGTCTATCTTATTTTTGCAGTACCGGGAAGGTAGCCGACGCATGTCCCATAACGGTCACCGTATAGTCGTCCTTTCCTTCTCGCTTCAATTCTTCCTGCGCCATAGCCCAGGCTTCTTCCAGCGTCGCCGCCGGAATCTGGCCGCTCTGGCGGATAATATCAAAGTTTTCCGGCCGGGTAACGACATACACCTGCTTCATAGAATTGATGATGCAGCGCGATTTAAAGGCCACGAAGGCAGGAATCGAGAAATCAGCGCGCAAATCCCGTTCAAACTCTTCCATGTTGCTGCGGAAAAACCAATTGGTGAAAATAGCCGGTTCCTTAATATCCGGGCAATCTAAGGTAAAAATCATGATGCCGCCGGGCTTCGTCGCAAAAACGGAATTCATATGAGCCTTCATGCTCTGATACAGGTTCATGTCCTTAGGATATCCGCCGGCCGAACCGATGGTAACGTCCGACAACTCCTGAATCGGCACGCTGGCAATGCGCAATAAGTCTTCACAGCCCTTTTTCCATGCTTCATGCCAATGGCCGCCTACGACTTCGTATAAATCTCCGTCAGCCGTAAACACCGTGTTGACCAGATAAGCCGGATTCAGCATTTCTGCCGCCTGACGCATGTCGTCGTGGAGGGGATTGTGTTCCAGCAGACTCGTTTCGCACAGGGGATTGCAGCCGCCGCCAACGTCTTCCGTCAAGGCCATGGCATGATTGCGCATAATCGTATCGTATCCGGCAATACCGGGCAGCACAGCCTTACGCCCGCCGCCGAATCCGGCCATGGGGTGAAAGGACACGGAGCCAGTCAAAATGACCTTATCCGCCTTAACTGCTTCGGCGTTGATATACACATCGTTTCCATAGGTCGTCGTGCCGATGCAGGTCAAGGCCTCCTGGTTGCGGCAGTCGTGATTGACGATGCGCAGGCGTTTCGCCATCTCCTGGCCGCAGACGATGGCGTCTTCTTCCGGCGTATGAGCCCGATGGGTACCCTGGGCTGTAATGACGGTGATCTGCTCGTCTTTCACGCCGATGGAGTTCAATTCTTCTACAATAACCGGCAGCATGATATCCGTATGGACCAGACGGGTAATATCGCTGACGATGATGGCCACGGTATCGCCGGCCTGGATGACGTTACGCAGAGGCGCGCTGCCTACAGGCTGGCGCAGAGCCTGGCGTACTGCGTCCTGCTCATCGGCAACGATGGCTACGTCATTGCCGTGCAGGTCGTATAATATATGGCTTTCTTCCAATGAAACGGTTTGTGTCCCTTTGCCGCAGGGAAGCGAAAAAGTTTTCATGCACATATCCCCCTTATATAACAATAATTAACTAGCTTTCCTCATATATCTGTAAATAAATTCCATCGTCCCATGTATAACGCGACTAAGGAGCGCACCAGAAGCAGTATGAATAAGACGATGGTCAGCACGCACAAAAAATGTTCGTACTCGTCCATATTTTTCTCTTTATTTCTGACCAAGCTGACAAAATGCACAAACGAATGCAGCATACGATCGCCCTCTTTACCGGCCGCGGCCGTTACGAATGGGGAAACAATTCATGAATCTGACGAGCCGACTCTTCGTCCTGGCTGATGCCCTTGAGAAGGGTCTTTTCCGAATTTTCCATATGCTTTTTTGCTACCTTGCGGGCCATGGCGCTGTTATGGTTGGCTATGTTTTCCACCATTTGCCGGTGTTCTTCCCACGTAGCTGCCAGGCGGCCCGGATAATGCATGGATATGGAGCGGAAGCGGAGCATCTGCTCTCTCAGATTATGCAGGATGTCGACGAGACGCTGATTCCGGCTGGCCTGATACAGGACGTCATGAAAGCGGACGTCGGCGTCGACGATCTTATCAAAGTCGTCGTGAGCCATATATTCGTTGATTTCCACCAATATCCTCTCCAGCCGCTCCAGCTCGTCCGGCGTAATGCGCTCGGCAGCCAGCCCGGCAGCCAGCTCTTCCAAGGCGCCGCGGATTTCAAAAACCTGGGAAATATCCTTCAGAGAAATATCGGCCACATAGGTACCGCGCCGCGGCACCATGACGACAAATCCTTCCTGCTCCAATTTTCGGATGGCCTCGCGGATAGGCGTCCTGCTCACGCCCAGCTCCTCGGCCAGACGGATTTCCATCAGCCGCTCGCCGGGCTTCAGCACGCCGTCCTTAATCGCCTGACGCAGCACGTCGCTGACGACATCGCGCAACGGTCTATATACGTCTAACTGAATCGGCTCTAATTTATATCCCGTCGTTTTCTTCATATGGCTCGCCATTTCCTTCCACTAACGAACTTATATATACATCAATTCCCTGCTCTTTCGCCTCTGCAGCAACAGCCTTGTATATGTCGCCGGCCGATGCCGACGGCGGCACCAAGGCAAATACGGTAGGCCCGCTGCCGGCCATGAGAGGCCGCAGGCCCTGACGGCGCAGCATAGCCCGGCACGATTCTATCATCGGCACGTCGGGAATGACCAGTTCTTCAAAGGTGTTGCCCATATGGGCTTCCAGCCCTTCAAAATCGGCGGCTTCTACAGCCTTCGCCGCCTCGTCCACAGCTATGCCCTGCAAACGGGGCGTCGTGTCGAATAAGGAATAGGCTTTCCCCGTGTAGACTGGCACCGGCGGATGAACGATGAGGACAGGCCACGGCGGCAGCGGCGGAAGAGGCGTCAATACCTCGCCGATTCCCCTGCCCCGCATCGTCCCGCCGCAGACGCAAAAGGGGACGTCGGCGCCGATAGAAGCGCCGATGTGGCACAGTTCCTCTGCCGTCAGGCCCAGCCGCCACAAGCGATTGAGCCCCCGCAGCACGGCCGCGCAGTCCGTGCTGCCGCCGGCCAGCCCCGCCGCGACGGGAATGTTCTTTTCAATGTGAATGCGAACGCCTTTCGGGCCGCAGCGGTACGGAAGCAGCGCCGTGTAAGCTTTATACGCTAAATTCGTCTCATCGCAGGCCAGCGCCGGATTCGAACAGGTCAGCAAAAATTCATCTGCCTCTTCCAAGCGGATTACGTCGTGCAGGCCGATAGATTGAAATATCGTGTCGATATCGTGGTATCCGTCGTCCCGCCGGCCTGTAATCGCCAGGGCCAAATTAATTTTTCCGCAGCCTATCTCTTCTATCATTCCCAGCTCTCCATTTCGAATGAAAAATCTGCAATCTATATTGAATTAAAAAATTCCTATGTTATAATGTGAGACAACAACGGCAAATGGCCCTTGTTATCCATTGCCACTGTACATACTGATGCAGCGGCGTTACTTTTAATTATACCGTTTTTTTCTTTATTTTACAATTCTTTCCGCATTTTTACAGGAGCAAAGAGCATGAAAACAACACAGGACACATCGCTGAAACAATTGGCAATTCCCTACATTGCCTCCTTCATCGGCTGTCTCATCGTAACCGTCGGCATGAATGCCTTTTTCATCCCCCATCACCTGCTCAGCAGCGGCATCGGCGGCGTAGCCATCATGTTTTACTTCGCCGTGGGCCTGCCTGTCGGCGTAGGTATTTTCGCCCTCAACATACCGATTATGATTGCCTGCTACAAATTCATGGGACGGCAGTATACCATCCTCAGCATCGTCGGCACGGCTATCTTCTCCGTGCTGGCCGACGCGACGGCCTTCCTTTCGACGTGGGACATCGTCAAGGACCCGATGATCTCCAGCATCACTGGCGGCCTGGTATCAGGCCTGGGATTCGGCATTTTATACAAATACAACGGCAATAGCGGCGGCCTGGACGTCGTCGGCGCCATCGTAAAGAAATACTATTCCCTGGAAATGGGCAACGTCGTCATGGTCATCAATTCGCTCATCCTCGTAGCCGCCGCCTACATGTTTTCCCTAGAAATGGCCGTCCTCACCTTCGTCAGCACCTATATTACGGCCTTCATCACCAACAAGGTAGTCATCGGCCTGAAGCAGCGGAAATCGGTCTTTATCATTTCCAATCATGCAGAAGAAATCGCCAACCTGCTCATGCGCTACATCGGCCACGGCGCGACGTACCTGTACGGCCAGGGTGCCTATACCATGCAGGATAAACGCATTATCTACGCCGTCATCAAGCTGACGGAAATCGCTAAGATCAAAGAACTGGTCAACAAAATCGACCCGGGAGCCTTCATGATCATCAGCGACGCTTCGGAAGTCGTCGGCCGGGGCTTTACAGGACCGTCCGTAAAATACCACGATTCACCGGGCGACGCCTTGAAAATGCCGCGAACCAAGAAAAATATGCCGCCGGAATATTAATTCCGGTACATGCGCTGTCTGCCCTTGCTACGGCAGGCAGCGATTTTTTTATTTCTCCCAGCCCACTTCTACTTCTGGTCAAGCAGCGAAAATCCAGCAGGTCAGAGAAAAAATCGCATACATGATGAGGCAAGACGCAAACTCCTGTATCTGTCAAAGCATTCGACACGCGATGGTGGAGAAAGCAGCTGACACATCGCCCCTTGAGCCCCGCCCTTGCCGTATCCCCTGAAAGAAACAGCGCACAGCCTAGGCCCTCGCCGCCGCTTCGGCAGAAATAAAAAGCTGTCAGCGGATTCATTCCGACAGGAAAATGACAGCCATTCCATATGTTTTTATATATACTGCTCAGCATCGCCTGCCAGAAGAACTTGTAAACACGATAGGCTCCATGATGAGGCACAAGAGATATGGAACAGATATTAAAAAACAGGAACCTGCCGAAGCAGATTCCTGTTTTGCTTATTCAAGTATGTGTTTAGTGAACGAACATGCTCAAGCCGAAGTAAGCGCAGATACCAGCTACTACGATGTAGATAACGAAGTATTTCGCAATGCTCTGCATGATGACGTTAGCCTGAATGCTCTGACGCAGGCTGTCAGCTTCGCCGCTTTCCACGTTCTTTTCAGAAATATATGCTTCCAGTGCCGGAGCAACAGCACCAATACCGATAGCAATACTCTGAGGGGAGAACATCTTGCCGATGCCGGCACCTGCAGAGTTCGTAGCTGCAAGCCACATAGCCAAGCCGGTATCGCCGGGAACCATCTGTGCGGCAGCTGCCGTCTGCAAAGGCCCGAAGAGAACGTTAGCGTTCGTACCGGAACCGGTGATGAATGCGCCGAGAGCACCGACGAGCGGAGCAAATGCCGGATACATAGAACCCGTGGCAGCAACCAATGCGCCGGCAATAGCTGCCGTCATGCCGCTGTACGTCATCAATTTAGCAGTCATAACAACGCAGATAATCGTAACGTATGTAAATTTCAAGCCTTTGAAGGTATCGCCCAAAACGCCGAGCATTTTGCCAAAGCTTGCTTTCTGATAAGCACCGCCGAGGAATGCCGAAAGGAAGATCATGATGCCAGGCGTAGCAACCCATACAAAGGTATAGGGGGAAGCGCCGGGGCCGGCATAAATCTGAACAGACGTCTTAAACGCGCTGAGGGGGCCGTTGATGAACGGGAAGAACTTAGACGTAATGATCAACAAGACAAAGATCAAAATGAAAGGCATCGTTGCGCTGATACCTTCGCTGGAAGAAATCTGACGAACTTCAGCGTCAACGCGGTATTCCGGATCATTGGTCTTAAAGATTTTCGCGCAGACAACAATAGAACCCATGATAATAGCCGATGGAACGATAACGGACAGTTCAGGACCCATAGCCATGTTGATAAGCAGTTCCGGAACGGACAAAGCCAAGCCGGAAATCAAGGTCGGCATAAATACGCCTTTGAGGGCTTTCGGACCGCCGCCCATGATCATGACTACGAAAAACGGGCTTAACGTATTAAGAATAAAGAGCTGAATTGCAATGAACTGGCCCAAGCCAACGGAATCAAGGTGGGTCAACGTTGCCAACGTCGTCGTCGGAATAGCGATAGACCCGAACGTCGTCGGAACGGAGTTAGCAACTAAGCAGGCCAAAATAGATTTCAAAGGATGGAAGCCAAGGCCAACCATCATAGCGGCAGGAATAGCAACAGCCGTACCGAAACCAGCCATGCCTTCCATGAAGGCGCCGAAGCCCCAGGCCAAGAGGAGGGACAGGATACGCATATCCGAACTTACGGACGTCAGCATCGTCTTAATCGTTTCCATAGCCCCGGTGCGAACGACGAGGTTATAGGTAAAAATAGCTGACGTGATAACTAACAAGATAGGCCAAATAGCCAAGGCAACGCCTTCCAACGCGCCTGTTGCCATGATGCCGGCTTCCTTACCGAAGGGCACGACGGCGACGATGAATGAAATAATTGCTGCAACCCCACAGGCTTTCCATGCCGGTACTTTTAAAATGGATAAGGCAACGATAAGCCATAACAGCGGCAATACTGCCAAAAATACCATCATAATCCAAATTCACCCTTTCATACATAAAAACAGAAAAATCACGGAATGCCGCATACTCCAACAGCATTCAGCATACAATATTACTCTTCGCTCCTTTCCTTTTAGTATTTTAAAGAATAACCTTTGTTATTATTATAATGCATGTATTGAATAATGCAACATACTATTTAATTATTGCAAGCAAAAAAATTTACTATTCCTTTCACTCATCTATTTATCCATATCATCTTAATATTTTTAACTTTTTTATTTCATGTCTTATTATTTTCTCAATCTTTTCGCAAAGCGAACTATTTCTTCCTCTTTTAGTTATCTCTAATTCGATATAAGCATACCAATTTATTCCACTTTTCTATTTGTTATTATTTAGCAGTATCATTTTAATTATGCTTTTTTTACATATGTCCTTGACTAATGCTCTTTGTCACTTCGGCCAATTTCTCTCTATCCCAGAAAATCCTGCAAACAGACAATACAAAACTGAAAAAGTATGGTATAATAGGATGCAATCCGGAAGTTCTTTCAAAACATACGGAAAAGACTATACCAAGGAGGATGTATCATGGCAGAAATTACAAAAGATACGGGCATCATCGAAGCGGTTCAGAAATATCCCCAGATTCTCGAAGTATTCCAGCAATACGGTCTGGGCTGCGTCGGCTGCATGGCCGCCCACTTTGAAACGATCGGCCAAGGCGCCGGCGCCCACGGCATCGACGTAGACGCTCTCATCGCCGATCTCAACGAATGCATCGCAGCGAAGGGCTAATATCTTTCACATCATACACAGTAAAAAATAGGCCGCAGGCAGCGCATCAAAGCGTTGTCCTGCGGCTTATTTCATGCGGAACGGCGGTATAGACGCCGTTTTATTTTACTTTGACAAAGCGAAAATCCTGATCTGCCTTCGGATACTTCGCCTTATCCACTTCGCTCATGAAATCCTTCAGCGGGCGGGCGTAGGTCTTCATCGTATCCTGCAGCGCTTTATAGATGACAAACTTTTCACCCGTTTCCGTATGCTCTGCAATCGTAATGATTTCGTACATATTATTTTTAAAATGACGCCATATTTCATGGGCCTGCGGTAAATCTCTCATGAGTCTGAACCCCTCCTGCGCATATCTGATGTTCCTGCCGAATCTCATGTCCGGCATATTTTCTAAATCTGCCGTATCATTATACCATATTTCCATTAAAATGTCGTAAGCTCGTCGAAAATTTTTTCTGCGTAGGTATCGGTCATGCCGGCGATATAATCGATGCAGGCCAGCCGGTAGTCTTTTTCATCGTCGGCGATGCGGTACATCACAGCGTTTCCGAAGGCGTTGCCGAATTTATCCCGGCTGGCTACGGCCCGGCCAATATCGGAATACTTCTTCATGCGCTCCAAAAAATGTTTTCCTAAGGTAGGATAGTCCTGGCGCAGCCGTTCCAGCTCCCGCAGCGTATTGCCGCCGGCATAGCAGGCCTTCAAAATGCCGTAAATCGATTCCAGAATCAGCCTGGCGTAGGCATGGTATACTTCCAGACGCTTGCTGCGGTAGATGTACTCATAGTTGAACTTCATGACGTCGTCCATGAGCTTCAGATGGGACTTTGAAAGCACCAGCCCCTTCTCCGGCGTGCTTTCCCGGCAGATATCCGTAATCAGGGGATACATGATTGACGTATTGGTCAGGGACTGGAGACGGGCGTGAAGCTGCTCGTTCAGCCGCTGCTTCAGCTCGGCCAGGGGCTTGCCGTCTTCCGTCAAGATACGCAGGCGCACGGCGTCTTCAATGTCCCTGCCCAGATAAGCGATTTTATCGGCAATTTTGACGACGCAGCCTTCCCAGGTATAGGGCTCGTATTCGTTAGGACGGGTAATCGACTCCAGAGGGACGACGTGTTCCCGCGGGCGCAGCACCGTCTGCCGCACTTCGCCGCAGTGATTGATAATGCCGTCGCGGACGGCGTAGGTCAGCATCAGGTTTTTCATTTTACCGGCCGGGTCCAGCAGCGTTTCCATCTCATCGACGACACGGAGGCCCTGCCGTTCGTGCCAGAACATCTCACCCAGCTCGTCCTGGCTGATGCGGCTCAATACCCGTTCGCCCAAATGGCCGAAGGGCGCGTGGCCCAGGTCGTGGCCGTTGGCAATGGCGCTGATGAGCTCCGTATTCAGCCCCAAATACCGGCCGATGGTACCGCTGACGGACGCGACGTGATTGACGTGCTCAATGCGCGTGCAGATATGGTCGTTTTTCGTCGTAAAAAACACCTGGGTCTTATGCTTGAGGCGGCTGTAGGCCGTCGAATGAAGGATGCGCGTATAATCGCGGCCAAATTCCGTGCGGAAATCTCCTTCTCGCCGATACAGGCTGCCCTTGCGGCTGATGGCAATCTGCCAGTTCGGATGATGCTCGTCCATGCGTACAGAAGCAAAGGCCTTTTCCATCGTTTCACCCCTTTCTTCAAACTGCAGCCGGATTCCAGAAAGCTTTATAGCTTCCGCAATTCCCGGATAGAAGCCTGGGCCTGTTCAACATCGATGCGGTCGCTTTCCTTTTCGGCTACGTCCACGCCCAGGCGCTGCTTGGCCTCCTTTTTAATCAGCTTGTACAGGCCGGCGGGAAAATCGGGAACCGTCGTCGTAACGCCGCGGGGAAAGACGGCTTCTTTTTCCAGGGTGTAGCCTTCAGGATAGCGACGCGACGCCCGAGGATGATACATGTCCAGATACAAGTAGTCGACGACTTTCCCGCTGACGTTGACCAGCTCAAATTTGTCGACGCGGCCGATCGTTTCGACCTTGTGAAAAAACACCATCGAGCCGGTACTGCGCAGGCGGAGGCGCGACAAGTAGGTCATTTCACCGAAGGGGCCGTTGACGGGTATGGGATTGCCCATATCGTGGCCAAACCGCCCGCTGCCCCGGGAAAGGACGTCGCAGTCCTCGCCCCCTTCTACTTCCGCTTTTAATTCCGGCGGCAGCGTTTCGTTCTGCAGCTGCGCCGAATTAAACAATTTCAGCGCGTCGTCGTACATCTTTTCGCTGCGCGTCCTGTTTATATCTGATTTTACCAAAGCGTCAAAAAATCCCATGCTGATAAATTCCTCCTATATTACCGCTTATGGTGTTTATTATAGTATGCTTCTCCCCGTCTGTCGAGCTCGCCCATATGAAAAATCACCTGCCGCGCGTACGTGCGGGCAGGTGAAGGGCACATGGATTAAATATTGATTTCGTTCTTTTCCCGGTAAATGACCCAGTTGGCAATATTGTTGGCATGGTCGGCCATGCGTTCAATATATTTGACGATCAGCACATA
>USGG01000007.1 GCA_900554215.1 uncultured Megasphaera sp. | reverse complement strand
CGAGTCGAGGAGCGGATGACCCGCATAGACGACGTTTGTTCCCATGGCCTTATACATGTCTGCCTCAAAGGGAAACAGGGAAATAGCCAAATCGGAATACTTGGCAATCGTATGGCCCCGGCTCTTGTGCCAGGCCCATATCGTCGGCAAGATGTAATAGACGACGGTAATGCCGGCGGCCTTGGCCTTCTTGATGAGCTGCATATTAAAGCCGGGATAATCGATGCAGACCAGCAAATCCGGTTTTTCTTCCTTCATCTTCTGGATGAGAAAGTCGCGGAGACGGAAGAAAAAGGGAATTTTGCGCAGAATTTCACCTACGCCGATGAATCCCAGATTTTTAATATCATATATGATGTTTACGCCGGCCTCTTCCATACGGGCTCCGCCCATGCCCAGCAATTCTACGCCGGGGTCCAGCTCCCGCAGGGCCTTTGCCAGGTTGGCGCCGTGCATATCGCCGGACGCTTCGCCGGCGGAAAACATGATTTTCATGAAAACTCCTCTGTCAGAACGTCTTATCTACGGCACAGATGCACAAATCATGGGCATTGGCCAGCCTCAAGACCTCTTCCTGTTCGACAAACAAGGTCCGTTCCGCTTCCATTGCCAGGACGGTGCAGCCGCTGTCCAGCATGGACTGAATGGTCTGCTTTCCTACGGCCGGCACGTCGAACCGCACGTCCTGATTCGGCTTGGCGACCTTTACGACGACCGATTTTCCCCGTCCCAGCTCGCCGCCGCGGCGGATGCAGGCATCCGTTCCTTCAATGGCTTCAACGGCCATGACGGCCTTGTTCTTTACGACGACGGTCTGGCCGATATCCATGCCGCCCATAGCCTTCGCCGTAACGAAGCCGAAGCGGATATCGTCCTCTTCCTCCGGAGTAGGCCGGCGCTTCGTCAGCACGCCCGTCGGCGGCATGAGCGGCTTGAGGTACAGCGTCTGATCGACGACTTCAATGCCGTCCTTTTCGATTTCTTCGACAATTGCCAGCATGATCGTATCGTCCTTGCGGTTGCGGAGCTTAGCCAACAGCTTGATAGCCCGCAGGTCGGGGAATTTCAATCCCTTGAACAGGATTTCCTTCGTAACCTTGCCGATCATCGTGACCTTGGTCACGCCTTCTTTTTTCATGGTTTTAATGACCTTATCCAGCTTGGCCACGTTGATGGCGTAGTAAGCGTCGGCTTCTTGCTCCAGTTCCGGCGCTACGCCGTCGACGACGGCGATGACTACGACTTCATGGCCCAGCATCTTGGCGGCGCGCATAAATTCTACAGGCAGCTGGCCTACGCCAGCGAACAATCCGACTTTTTCCATTGCGTATCACCCTTACAAATGAATAAAATATCCATTTTTATATTATACAAAAAAATGCGCCGTATGTCAGTAATACAGCACATATTACAAGAAAAAAAGGAGGCGAGAACGCATCTCCCTCCTTTTTCGTATCCGTCAATCTTTCGTGCCCCGGCAAATGCCCCGATCGGCATTGCGGAGGAACCGGAGAAAATGTTCAACTTCTTCCGAGCTGTCCAGCTCCTGTTCCATTTCGGCAATCGCCTGGCCTAAGTTCAAGCCGGAACGATAGAGCAGGCGGAAGGCCTTTTTCAGCTCGCGCCGCACGTTTTCAGGAATCCCTGCGCGCGACAAGCCTACACTGTTCAGGCCGATGCAGCGCGCCGGCTGTCCGTCGGCGATGACGAAGGGCGGAATATCCTGCACGACTTTGGCTAAGCCGCCGATCATGCTGTTTCTGCCTATCTTGACGAACTGATGCACGCCGGCGATGCCGCCGATAACGACGCGGTCTTCTACGACGACGTGGCCGGCCAGGCCGGCGCAGTTGCTCATGATGACGTTATTGCCGATAATACAGTTATGGGCGACGTGGGTGCACGCCTGGAACAGGCAGTCGTTGCCGATCCGCGTTTCTTCTTCTTCGCCCGTCGCGCGGCTGACTGTTACGAATTCGCGGAATACGGAGCGGTCTCCGATAATGACGTAGCTTTTTTCGCCTTTAAATTTCAAATCCTGCGGTTCCGAGCCGATGGACGCGCTGGGGAAGAACCGGCAGTTTTTACCGATTTTAGTCCAGCCGTCGATCGTAACATGAGCCATAATTTCCGTGCCGTCGCCGATGACGACGTTCGGGCCAATCACGGCATAGGGGCCGATTTTTACGCCGGCGCCGATCTGCGCCGCCGGATCTATAACAGCCGTTGGATGTATTATGCTTTGCTGCATAGTTTCTTTTTCCTCGGTCATTCAAGTCACTCCTCGCGTTCCTGCCGCCGCCACAGCAGGAGCTTGTTTAAATTAATCCCTCTCTACGGTATATAGTCGTATGTCAAAAAGAAAAATATGCCCTCTTTTTCACTTTAAAAACAGCACATTTTATTTCCTTATCTTCCATTTTCGCCGTTTTTCTCTCCTATCCGACGAAAATGCAATAAAATTATTTCTTGCTATTCTGACCCGGCATGAGAGCGAATAAGTATTCGCCTTCGGCACAAAGGGTGTCGCCTACGTGGCACTGTGCTTTCACCTTGCCCATGCGGCCTTTGATCTTTTCAATATCGGCGCGCATGATGACCTGGTCGCCCGGATGGACGGGGTGACGGAAGCGCAGCTTGTCGATGCCCGTAAAATACGGAATCAGGCCGCGGTTTTCTTCCGGATAGAGCAGCGTGACGCCGCCGACCTGGGCCATGGCTTCCGCCAGCAACACGCCCGGCATAACCGGCTGACCCGGGAAGTGGCCCTGGAAAAACAGTTCGTTGAACGTCGCGTTTTTAATGCCGATAGCGTATTTCATCGGTTCCAGCTCGATGATGCGGTCTACGAGCAGCATAGGATAGCGATGAGGCAAAATTTCCATAATATCCGTTACTTCCAAAATCATATGAATTCCTCCTTAATCTAATTCTTCCGCAATTTTATTCGTCAGAAGACTGTTTAATTTATGGCTTGATTTTACGGCAATGATATGCCCCTTCAGGGGACGACCGATCATTGCCATGTCTCCGATGATATCCAGCACCTTATGGCGTACCAGCTCGTCGTCGACGCGGGGAACCGACAGGCATTCCTCCTTGTCGTATACGACGACATTTTCCAGGGTGCCGCCCTTGCCTAATCCCAGCTGCTTCATCATTTCCAGCTCTTCCGTAAAGGCGATGGTGCGGGCGTAGGCGATTTCCTTCACATAGGACTCCTTGGTGATTTCCGCGTCAAAAAACTGCACGCCCAGCAGCGGATGGGGATTGATGGACGTAAAGGTGATGCGGAAGCCGTCGTACGGCACGATGGCGATGAACTTATCGTCTTCCTGCACAAGATGCTGCCTGCGCACGACCAATTCCCGCCGCGGCTCGTCCAGCTCCTGCACGCCGGCCTGTTCGATAAGTTCGACGAAATTCAGGCTGCTGCCGTCCGCTACGGGCGGCTCTGCCGAATCCATTTCTATGATGCAGTTATCTATTTGCAATCCGTTCAACGCCGACAATACATGCTCTACCGTAAACACCTTTGCTTCGCCGTCTTCCAGCGTCGTCGCCCGCATCGTATTGGTCACATTGGACAAATGGGCCTTTACGGACGGACGGCCCGGCAAATCGGTGCGGATAAATACAATGCCTGTATTAGCCGGAGCAGGGCACAGCACCATGTGGACTTCCTCGGCAGCGTGCAGGCCGATACCGCTGTACGATACGGACTTCGCCAAGGTAGTTTGCGCCACATTAGACATAAATATGCCCTCCTTTCTCTTGTTAGAAATAACATAGTTTTCCATACTAAATTATTATACATTATTTCCAGGGGACTTGCCAATACTCGCAGCCGCAGAAATCGCGCTGATCCGCCCTTTCGGCCCCGTATTTCTGCCTCCGTATTGCCTCGTCCGGCCCGACTTATGGTATAATAAGAAATCATGGAGGTATTATGAAGAAAAAATTACTGCTCGTCT
This sequence comes from uncultured Megasphaera sp., assembly GCA_900554215.1. Taxonomy (GTDB): domain Bacteria; phylum Bacillota; class Negativicutes; order Veillonellales; family Megasphaeraceae; genus Megasphaera. Next base: position 49,017 of record USGG01000007.1, on the reverse strand, counting down.
TTTTGCTGGCCTTCGCCGCCTGCAGTTCCTGGAACCTGATCGCCGACTTCATTTCCGGCCCGGATACGGGTGGCCGCACGGAACGTTCCGCACCGGCATCATTTATATCGTCCTGGCTGACGCCGCTGAAACCGCTGGAAGAAAAGGCCTACGTCTATCTCCACTTTGAAGAGGCCATGGACGCCAAGATGTCCCGTATTCCCATGTACGTGTCCATCAACATTGTACCGCAGTCCCTGCGCCAGGCCGTCGTCGCCACGGAGGATCGGCGGTTTTACAGCCACGGAGCCATCGATCCCATCGGCATCATCCGCGCCGCCGCAGTCAACCTCTATTCCGGCGAAACCGTAGAAGGCGGCAGCACCATCAGCCAGCAGGTCGTCAAAAACGTATTTCTGTCCCACGAACGAACGCTGAGCCGCAAGGTACAGGAAGTCATACTGGCGTTTCTGCTGGAGCATTACTACAGCAAGGACGACATATTGGAAATCTATCTGAATACGGCGTACTTCGGCGCCAACGCCACGGGCCTCTACGAAGCGTGCCGCACCTACTACGGCATCGAACCCGACGAGCTGCGCCTGGCCCAATCGTCTATGCTGGCCGGACTGCTGCAGGCTCCGACCTATTACAATCCCCTGGAAAACTACGACGCCGCCCGCAAGCGGCAGCAAGTCGTCCTGGCCCTCATGGCCGAGCAGGGCTATATCTCTGCCAGCCAGGCCTCGCAGGCCTATCGCGAGGACCTGGGATTAGGCGAAAGCGAAACAAATTAATCTAACATATATCAAAAGAGCCTGGCGCGTCGGCGCCGGGCTCTCTTACATTCCCGCAGAACGATCAGTCCTCTTTTTTGTTGGTCAAATAATAGGAAATACGGCTCAGGCCGATGGACAGGTCTTCGCGGAATACGAAGATATTATCCGGCACGGTGAGGCGCAGGGGGGCAAAGGAAAAAATCCCCTGAATACCTGCTTCCACCATTTGATCCGCTACCTGCTGCGCAACGGCAGCCGGCGTCGTAATGATGCCGATTTGAATGCCTTCCTTACGAATGACGTCCTTCATGTCGGCGATGGGCGTGACGACGACGCCGCCGACGTTCTGTCCGATAATCCGATGGTCGACGTCGAACAGGCCGGCCGTGCGGAATCCCAGGCGTCCAAAGGTCTTATAGTTAGCCAAGGCCCAGCCCAGATGGCCGATGCCGGCAATGCCGATTTTCCAATGCTGCTGCAGCCCGATGATTTCCACGATCTGCTGACACAGCTCGCTGACGTAATACCCTACGCCCTTCTTCCCAAACGCGCCGAAACACGTCAAATCCTTGCGGATTTGTTCCGGCGTAATGCCCAGCCGTTCACCTAATTTCTCGGATGATATAATATCAATCCCTGCATCTTGCAATAACAATAAATCTCTGTAATACAAGGGCAATCTTTCGATGACGGCATCCGATATAGCCTTTTTTTGTCTCATAGAAAAATCCTCCCAAATTTCAATCTATTCTTTTCAGCTATAACACGCCATTATAATTCTTTATAACACCCATACGAATATTATATATCATTGTGAATTATTTCGCAAACTTTTTTTCTTATTTTTTTGAGTATCAATGAACATATTAGAAAATATAGCGCATAGTAGCCAAAAAGTAAGTGAAATCTGGGTACTAAATAAATCATAATCGCCTAACCCGCATACGGCCTGCGATATGACGGCAGCGCTCATCGTCATGGCCATGGCCCGGTCGAAATGAGACAAACCGCCGCTCTGCAAGGCCTTCAGGCCGTACCATCCGCAGCCCAGGAAAAACCACAGGAAGAAGAAAAATCCTGCCAGCCCTGTTTCCGCCGCAATGTTGAAAAACATATTGTGAGCGTGATAAATCGTAATGCCGGCCTGCTGGACAAATTCGTTGTACACGGGATACATGTATTTAAAGGCTCCCCAGCCGATGCCTAATACAGGATGATCCCCCAGCATTTCCAGCGCGCCGTTCCACATATCCAAGCGCATGGACACAGACGTATCGGCCTCGCTGTACGAAAAAATTGACATAAGGCGGTTCGTTACGCCGCCGCGGTAAAACAGCAGCACCGGCGGCACGAGAAGAAATAAAGACCACAGCCGCTTATCCCAGACAAAGCCGAAGAACAGCACCAGCGCCGCCGCGCTGAGCCATGCGCCGCGGGAATACGTCAGGATCAGGCACAGGGACAAGGCGGCAAATAAGGCGACATACAGCCAGCGGTGCGACCGATGGCCGGTGCAGATAGTCATCGAAGCCGCCGCTCCCATGATCAGGAGGAGAAAGGCCGACAGCAAGTTGGGATTGTACAGCGTCGAATACATACGGCGCTGCAGGAGGGGAAAGGCCGAATTATCGACCCACGCCGCTTCTCCCAGCGTCAGCATGTGGGCGTACTGGTATAAACCGTACAGACAGACCACGGCGGCGCTGACGAACAGACCCGTCAGCAGCAGATGGCGTTCAGCCTGGCCGCGTACGAAGAAAATAACCAGCATATACAATAAGGCGTACTGCACGATGGTAAAGCAATAAAAGGCAAATCCCATCAGCCCGTGAGGCGAGCCGACGAGGGACAGCAGGGCCGCAAAGCAAAAGCCTGCCGCCGGCACGAGCAGGGGAATGGACGGCGCCGGGCCGAATCCGTATTTCCAGCCGCTGCAGACGGCAAAGACGACGGCCAGAGCCAGACATATCTCCATGGCGATGAGATTGACCGGTATAAAAAAGACAGTCCCCAGAAGGGCATACACCACGCGGAGGCGTGCCCGTTCTGCGGGACTGCTCATCTTATATTGATTCATCACGGGGTTCATTATATCGCTCCTTTGCCTTGTATTATACTAAAAATAACACAAGGGGTCTAGAGCGCTCCGACCTGGGCCGGACAAAATCGTCCCCTTACTCCCGCCGATAGTTCTTCCGCAAATACCGCCGCACGTCGCCCTGGATATACAGGGAGCCGACAATGCACAGGACCTCTCCGTCCTTCACGGAGGCAAAGGCCTTGTCCAACCCGGCGTCCAGAGAGTCGGCCCAGTCGGCACGGCACGGCAGCATGGACGCCATCTGCCGAGGGTCCGCCGTCCGCGGCGTCGGGGCCGGCGCGCAGACGACGTAATCATCTTCATGGAACAATTCCTGCACCATGTGAGTGTAATCCTTGTCGGCCAGCACGGAAAAGAGAAACACTCTCTTCCGCTTGCCGAAGACGTTGTCGTAGGTCTTGCAGAACGTATCTATGCCGGCCGGGTTGTGGGCTCCGTCGATGACGACGTCCACGCCGCCGCAACGCAGCACCTGAAACCGTCCCGGCCATCGTACCTGCGACAAGCCCTGTTCCAGAGCCGTGCGGGTCAGCCGCTTTTCATGGCTGGCAATGAGAAGCAGGGCCATGACGGCGGCGGCGCAGTTGACGCGCTGGTGCTTGCCCATGAGGGGAATCGTCGCCGTAATATCGCGGCCGTACCGCTCTCTTACCGTCACCATCTGCCCGGCAGCCGGATCAGCCGGCCCGGCATTGCCTACGACATCGAAGCTGCGTTCCAGGGCGTAGAGGCGGCTTTTCATTTCATAGGCCTTGCGGGCGATGACCGATAAGGCCGGTTCTTCTGCCGTCGTGACGACGGGGACGCCTTTTTTGATGATGCCGGCCTTCTGGACGGCGATTTCTTCTATCGTATTGCCGCAGTATTTCATGTGATCCATGGCCACGTTGGTAATAACTGAGACTTCCGGCACGATGACGTTCGTCGAATCGAGAAGGCCGCCTAAGCCCACTTCGACAACGGCATATTCCACACCGGCTTCAGCAAAATGCCAAAACGCCGCTGCCGTGATCATTTCAAATTCCGTCGGCCGCTCCACGCCGTCTGCGACCATCGCTTCGACGGCCTGAGACACGACGGATACGGCTTCGACGAAGTCTCCTCGGCTTATATCTTCCCCATCGACGTGGATTCGTTCCGTATAGTCTTCCAGATGAGGCGACGTGTACCGGCCCGTCCGGATGCCGGCGCAGCAGAGGGCGCTGGCGATCATGGCCGTAACGGAACCCTTGCCGTTCGTCCCCGTCACATGGACGGTCTTATATTTCGTCTGGGGATTGTCCAGGCGCTTCAGGAGTTCCCGAATACGCCCGAGCCCCATTTGGATGCCGAATTGGCTGGCATGTTCCAAATAATAGATCGCTTCTTCGTAGGTCATACTATGCCTTCTTTTAGAGTTTTGCCAAATCTTCCAGACGCTTCGTGAGGGCGGCCATCTTTTCCGTGTAATCGGCTAACTTGGCCTTTTCCTTTTCTACGACGTCTGCCGGCGCCTTGGCTAAGAAGCCCTGATTGGACAGCTTTTTGTTGAGGCGTTCGATTTCTTTTGCCATCTTTTCCTGTTCCTTATGGACGCGGGCCGTTTCTTTTTCGACGTCGATCAAATCCTTAAGCTGGAGATACACTTCAATCCCCGGCACAACTGTCACAACGGCGTTTTCCGGCTTCGCTTCGCCCGGAGCCAGCAAGGTTACGTGGTCAGCGAAGGCCAGCGTATGGAAGTACGATTCGTAGGTCTTCAGCGTCTTAGCCATATCGTCCGTCGCAGGAGCCATGATGACCGGGGCCTTCTTGCCCATGGGCACGTTCGATTCGGCGCGCATATTGCGGATGCCCTTGATAGCTTCCATAATCGTATTCATCGTCGCAGCGTCAGCAGCAAAATCCCATTGGGGCTGGGCCTGCGGCCACGGGGCTACGATAAGGCTTTCCCCTTCGTGAGGCAGGTGCTGCCATAAATGCTCTGTAACAAAAGGCATAAAGGGATGGAGCATTTCCAGCGTATGAGTCAGGACGTATACGAGGACGTACTGTACCGTCCGTTTGCTCCGTTCATCGTCAGACTTGTACAAACGCTGCTTAGCCAGTTCGATATACCAATCGCAGTAGGAATTCCAAATGAAGTTGTATACGGCGTCAGCAGCATCGCCTAATTCAAATGCATCGAAATCGGCTGTAACCTTGCGGACCGTGTCGTTAAAGGACGTGAGAATCCAACGGTCAGCCAGCGTCAGGTCGTCTTCTGCCGGTACGAACGTTTCGTCATAGTCCGTAAGGTTCATGATGACAAACTTCGAGGCATTCCAAATCTTGTTGGCAAAGTTGCGGTTTGCTTCAACCCTTTCCATGTAGAAGCGCATGTCGTTGCCCGGTGTATTGCCTGTCACCAAGGTAAAGCGCAATGCGTCGGCACCGTATTCTTCGCATACGCCCAAGGGATCAATGCCGTTGCCCAGAGACTTGCTCATCTTGCGGCCCTGGCTGTCGCGGACGAGGCCGTGGATGAATACATGGCGGAACGGAATATCCTTCATAAATTCGCAAGTCGTAAACATCATACGGGCAACCCAGAAGAAAATGATGTCATACCCCGTTACGAGGACGCTCGTCGGGAAGAACTGCTTAATGTCTTCCGTCGTATCAGGCCAGCCCATGGTCGAAAAAGGCCACAGGGCCGAGCTGAACCACGTATCGAGAACGTCCGGGTCCTGATGAATATGCTTGCTGTGGCAGTGCGGGCATTCCGTCAAATCGGTACGGCTGACCGACGTTTCACCGCAGTCGTCGCAGTACCAGGCCGGAATCTGATGGCCCCACCAGAGCTGACGGGAAATACACCAGTCATGGACGTCTTCCAGCCAGTGGTTGTAGGTCTTGACGAAGCGGTCGGGAACAAACTGCGTTTCCTTGTCGGCAACGGCTTTTAAGGCTGCCGTCGTCAAAGGCTTCATCTTGACGAACCACTGCTTCGTTGAAAACGGTTCAACAGTCGTCTTGCAGCGCGAGCAATGGCCGACAGCGTGATTCAATTCTTCAACATGATCCAAAAGTCCCAATTCTTCCAGATCGGCAACGACGGCTTTGCGGCAGTCTTCGCGGGTCATGCCTTCGTATTTCGCGCCGGCTTCGGCATTCATCGTGCCGTCAAGGTTCATGATCATAATCGATTCCAGGTTATGGCGCTGGCCCATTTCAAAGTCATTCGGGTCATGAGCCGGCGTAATCTTTACGGCGCCTGTACCAAATCCAATGTCGACGTAGTCGTCGGCAATAACTTCAACTTCGCGGTTTACGAGAGGTATAATGACCTTTTTGCCGATGAATTTCTTCATCCGTTCATCTTCAGGGTTTACGGCAACAGCCGTATCGCCCATGATCGTTTCCGGACGGGTCGTAGCGATCATGATGTAGTCGTCTTCACCGACAACAGGATATTTGACATACCACAAATGACCCTGTACGTCCGAATGGTCGACTTCGATGTCGCTCAAGGCCGTATGGCAGTGGGGGCACCAATTCGTAATGCGCTGCCCTTGATAAATCAGGCCTTTCTCATAGAAAGATACGAATACTTCCCGGACGGCACGAGCACAGATGTCGTCCATGGTAAAGCGCTTGCGGCTCCAGTCGCACGACGAGCCGAGGCGGCGGACCTGCTGTTCGATGCGATTGCCGTACTGTTCCTTCCAAGCCCATACGCGTTTTAAAAATTCCTCGCGGCCAATATCGTAGCGCGTCTTTCCTTCTTCTTTTGCCAGCTGCTGCTCTACCTTTACCTGCGTAGCGATGCCGGCATGGTCTGTCCCTGGAATCCAGGCCACGTTATATCCTTCCATTCGTTTAAAGCGGACGAGAATATCCTGCAGCGTATTGTCCAGAGCATGTCCCATGTGAAGCTGCCCCGTTACGTTCGGCGGCGGCATGACGATGCTGAACGGCTTTCTCGACGGATCAGCATCCTGATGGAAATACCCGTTTTGTTCCCAGAAATCATACCATTTCATTTCAATGTCGTTCGGCGAATACGTTCCTAAGCTTTCTTTGTTCCACTTCATTGCAAACCCTCCTGTAACCATAAAAAAGAGCGCCCTCTCATCCTAAGCTCCCTTAGGACGAAAGAACGCTGTATCTTCCGCGGTACCACCTAAATTGCCCCGGCTCGGCCGAAGCCCCTTCATCATGCAGATAACGGCTGCAATCCGTGCAGGCCTTTCCTCCTGCCGGCTCACGGGTGACGCGCCGCCCTTGTTATGAATGCCTTCGCACCAATCCGGCACCTCTCTGCCATAACGCCACGCAGCTTCTTCCGCTCATCGCTTTTACTATGTTCTTCATTTTAACAAGTAAAAAAAAACTTGTCAATGCACACACTATCTTTATGAAAAAAATCTTCTCATATCTGCTAGATATTTTAAATTACTTTAGTAAACAAAGTTAGCATAATATATCTTCGCACTTATTAATGATTGGATGAATTCCTCTCGGTATTATTTCAGATGTTGTAAAAAATCCATTACAACTCTTCTTCATCAAACACTCTTTACACTGTTCAATATATCCTTGTTTCCATTTCGATATACTAAATTGATTATATTTTCTCAAGTTATTTGATAATAAACATACCGGTAAATTATATATTGATACATTAATATTTCGATAATCTAAAATTTTTACTGCTTTTGCTAAACTTTTCATATATTCAAGAGGTTCTATCCAGATATTAGATGAATTACTACAAGCTCGCCCATAAACTTCCATTCCCATAAAAGCAACATGAACAGCCATTGGCAAATTCCATCCAATAAACTCTGCTAAAGCAGGTAAATTAAATGCATTCTGTTTAATCATTACCACTCTAATTTCAATGGGAACCCTAAATCTTGTTAAGTTATAGATTCCTGAAATGGTTTCTCTAAAGGCTCCACGCACCCCTACAATATCATCATGTATTGATGGAACAGACGAGTATAAAGGTATTGCATACACCATGTTAAAAGGTGCATTTTTAATAAACGTTTTCGTAAATTCTTTATCACTAAATTTTCTTCCATTTGTTAATATAATAGGTTCAACATTAGAGAAATTATTTAGCTTCTTCAAAATATCAAAAATCTTTTCACCTAGTGTTGGCTCTCCTCCTGATAAACAAATTTTACGCAGAGCTTTTTTAGGAATACATTGTAAAATTTTCATGGCATCGTCAGAATAATCATATGGGGCTTGTGGTTGCGGACACATTATGCACTGAGAATTACATCTTTCTGTAATAAATAATACATTTTGGTCCGAGATAAATTCAAAGACTTTTTGAATTGTCCCGTCAGGACAAAGCCTTAGTATATCTCCTTCTCTAATTTCAGATAATGCATCAGGGCTAATCTTATAAATAATAGGATAATTGGTATTCACTTCTTCAAGAGAAGAAATTCCTGCAAATTTATATTTTTCTCGTTCATCTTTTATCGATCTTATAACCCGTGGATAAAGCCAATTCACAATACTTCTCCGTTGTGAGTATGGTGCAATAATTGGTATATCTATATTTCTAGCAATCCCTTTTGTCTGCCACATTGCCACGCCTCCATTGGTTTATGAAATACCCATGACCATAAAACGGCCATTGTTTCTGGATCATTTTCTTTTATCAAATCAAGAATAACTTTAATCATTTTTTTATTTTTTTCACAAAAAAGACTTTCATATCTTTTACCTAAAATAGATCCCGATTCGACATAATTTCTGACTGGATCTGCTCCACAATAAGGACTATATGCACAAGAATCGCATCCTGGCATAGATTCAACACAACTATTTAATACAATGTCTTTTATAATATCTGATTTAAAAATATCTGCATATGTATTTTGACAAACATTGCCCATCTTAAAATATGTATTTCCCATAGTAGCTAACATTCTAGCTTCATCAGCAGGATAAACATCCCCATTATAATAGTAAATTACACCAGAGATACCCGCACCTGCTGGTGACTGTAAATCTACAAACCCCGTTGAAAAAGGAGTCATTATACGTTGAAATAGTAATGTAGCATAAGATTCACTGAAGAATATCCCATTTTTATTAAGTTCAATAATATATTTAAGAGCATTTTTATAATTATCGACAAATTCATCAACAGAATATCCTAAGCTCTCTTTATTTTTAATAGCATATCCATAAGGATTAAGAGCTCTAATAAAAATACTAGAAAATCCTTGCTGTATATAATAATTAATCACTTCTTTTAAATTAGTTAAATTATCTCTTGATACAGTTAATAATGCGTTAACCTCATTTTCCCTAAATACGTTTCTTACTTTTTCTAATGTTTTAATAAAACAATCATGAGCACTTTTCCCATCCCTAGATTTTCTATGTAAATCATGTAATTTCTTTGGCCCATCACAAGATGTCGAAATACAAACATCATGTTCATTTAAAAATTTAATTTGTTCATCCGATAAAGCAATCAAATTTGTGCAAATAACAAAAGTTACTCTTTTTTCAGGCAATTTCTTTGCTCTTTTTTCACCTTCTAAAACAAAAAACTCTAATATCGGCCAATTTATAGATGGTTCTCCTCCTTGAAATTCAATCTTTATGTCATTAGAAGGGGATTGTAAAATTATATCCAAAGTACGTTCAGCAACTTCTATAGACATATCAGTTTCTCTTAAACAGAGATCTTGTGAACTTGCATGGCAATAATCACATACACAATTACATCTTAATGTAAGTACAACCATATGCAAAGAAGTAAAATAATCTAAAAAATTTTTTCTACTACGTAATTTCGTAGCCAACAACATTTCAACTATATCCTGTTCTTCAATGTCACCTATGATATGGTGTGTATACAATTTCTCTATAGCAGCTGATGATAATTTATTATATTGTTGAGTAACCAGAAATTCAAAATCATTATGCGACAAAAAAACATGTTCCCCCACCAAATTTACAACAATAAAATCATCATCATAGTGATCAAAGTAAAACGGATATATTTGCTTATTCATTATTTTATCCCTCGCAGTGGTAAAAAAGCTTTTTCATAAATGCGATCTCTGATATCTTGTGTTCTTTTCAAAATATCAAGTTTTAATTGCTCATCAATAAATTCAGCAAAAATCTTTTCAATATCATGAATAAGTGGCTCTTGTTCTCCTTCTTTTCGTCTAATAACAAATTTTACTTCTTTATCCCCTTCTGGGCTAATCATAATTAAAAATTTATTATTATATTTGTACGCAACATTAAAAATTGTTTCACGTTCATAAAACTCTTTACTTAATATAATCTCAAATCCATCTTCTATTTTTTTATAATTATCCATAATTTCACCTAGACAAAAAATAAAAACTGAACCTTTAACTTATGATTATACCCTCTTTACTAGTTAAATTAGTAAAAAGGGTATTTATTTTCTCATTTTATTTAAATTATTTCAAATCAATAATGTGAAGAATAATGCGAAGTATGAGAACGATGTGAGTAATGAGAAGAATGCGAACGATGAGAATAATGATACATCATTGTCAAGTTCTCGTCTGAAATTTCCTTATTTATCAGTAACCTTTCATTAGCAATTTGTTTTCCCATGTTTTGTGTTAATATAATATCATTCTCTTCTGTACCGATAGCGTCTGAAACCGGAATTCCTACAAAATTCGAAAATATGCCCAATGAAAATAAAACGGCACTAAGTTTTTTCTTGACACTCAATAGAACTCCCCTCCCTATTTTAATTAAAATAAAATTAAAAACAACTCCACTATAAACACAAATTCTAATATTGATTTAATTTTATATTTTATAAATAACACATATGAAAATTTATGTCAAGTTTCCTTCTTATTAAACCAATTTTTTCCAAACAAAAAATATCCTATGCAGATACCAAAACATCTGCATAGGATATTTTATAATAGTATTACTTACATCTTCCCCTGTTTAAACAAGGTTATCATTTCCATGGTCAAGCTGGCTTTTTCCGGGTCGTCAGGCAGTTCTTCCCGACGTACCCATTGGGCCGTAGCCAGTTCGTTATGGTCGACTTTCAGCGTGTCGTCGCCGTCTAAGTCGCAGAAAAAGCCAAAGAGGAGCGTATCGGTAAAGCACCAGGGCTGGCTCTTGTAAAATTGAAGATTTTTGACTTTAATGCCTACTTCTTCCATGACCTCGCGGTGAACGGTCTGTTCAATCGTTTCTCCCACCTCGGCAAAGCCGGCGATGAGAGCAGCCCGCGTATATTCCCGGCCGGCGTAGGTCGATACGAGGAGCTTATCTCCGTTGCGCACGGCAACGATGACAGCCGGGCAGATGCGCGGATAAATCATCGTATGACAATGGCCGCAGTACACCATGCGTTCGGCGTCGCTGTGGGCCATCGGACGGCCGCACTGGCCGCAGAAGCGATGATTGCTGTACCAGTTGTGCAGAGACAGTCCGGCCACGCCGGCGAAGGCCTGAAAGCGGGGCCGGGCGGCGCGCATGAAGTTGATGGATATATAGGCGAAGCCCTTGCCTTCAGGAATATCTTCCAGAGCTAAAAAATAATTGATGTCGTCTTCACGGAACAGCCAGCGAAAGCGTTCTGCCGGCACGGCGGCCATGTCGGCATAGGTTGGATAAGAAAAGGACTTGTCTTCTCCCTCCAGCCGCACTAAGACGGTCCGGCCCCGATAGGCGAGAATCACGCTGTCGTCCTGGACGGGGACAGGGCTGTATTCCGTATGGTATTTATGAGGCGCTATGTCTTGTATCATGGGAGAATCTGCGCTCCCTCGTTCCAGCATTTCAAGATATGGCCTTCCGAGTCGATGCCCCGTATCTTGAATTCGTTCATCATAGCTTCCATAATCGCCTGTTCGTTTTCTACGGCAAAGGCGATGAGCGTCGAGCCGGAGCCGCTGATCGTCGCGCCCAGGGCGCCGGCGTCTTCGGCTGCTTTCAGGACAGACTCTCCGCCGGGAATGAGGCCGATGCGGTACGGCACGTGGAGCTTATCCTGCAGGCCGTATTGCAGCCGGTCGTACTGCTTCGTGACGAGGGACGAGACGAGGAAGCTGACGCGGCTCACGTTGAACACAGCGTCCTTATAGGCGATTTCCTTAGGCAGAACGGCGCGGGCGTCTTCCGTAAAGACTTCCACGTCGGGAGATACGGTAATAAAGGATAAATCATCTCCGACAGGCACGACGTTGGTCATGGTCTTGCCGCCGTCCATAATAGAAATCGTCAGGCCGCCTAACAAAGCCGGCGCGACGTTGTCCGGATGGCCTTCGATTTCCGTAGCCAGGGACAGCATATCTTCCCTGCTCATCTTGGAGCCCGTCAAGGCGTCGCCGATGAGGATGCCGCCGATAATGGCCGACGAGCTGCTGCCCATGCCCCGTCCCGGCGGGATGCGGTTGACGAGCTTCACTGCGCCGCCTTTAGGCAGGAACCCGCCGTTGTACGCGGCGGCCCGTTCCATAGCCTGGCCGACCATATTATCGGCAAAGGTTTCGGGAATTTCACCCTTTCCCAAGCCTTCGATTTCTACGGAAATAAACTCTTTATCATCTTCTGTAAAATATATTTCGTTGAAATAGTTGAGAGCGATGCCGACGGCGTCGAATCCCGAACCGAGATTCGCCGATGTGGCCGGCACCTGCACGTGCAGTGTTCTTGTCGTCATAATTATACCTCGATAACGCGGATCGCGTTGGCAATCTTGCGGACACAGGCCAGGTCTTCAATTTCTTTCAAGGACTGGTTAACCAGGCCGGCCGCCGAGCTGTCGATCAAGATGACGATTTCGGCGATTTCCGTCGTCTCATCTTTCTGGATCAAAGAGCGGATACTGATTTTATGCTGCGCCAAGACAGCGGAAATGCTGGACAATACGCCGGGCGCATTGTCTACGACCATGCGCAGGTAATAAGGTGCGCAAATCGAGTCCTGCGGCTTCAGCTTCGGGTCGTGCCATACGAAATCGCGGCTGCCCGTAATGTTGATGTTGCAGTGGAGAATGACGTTCATGACGTCGCTGACGACGGCACTGGCCGTCGGAAGGGATCCTGCGCCCTGACCATAGAACATGACGTCGCCTACGCAGTTACCGCGGACGTATACGGCATTGTACGCACCGCCGACGTTGGCCAGCGGGTGGCCCTTGCGGATAAAGGCCGGATGGACGTTCAAGGATATGCCGTCCCCATCCTGGCGGGCGATAGCCAGCAGCTTAATGACGTAGCCCATTTCCCGGGCATGCTGAATGTCTTCCTGGGCGATGTTTTCAATCCCTTCGACGGATACGTCATTAAAGGTAAGAGCCGAATGGAAGCCCAGCGTAGCCAATATGGCGATTTTACGTCCTGCATCGTAGCCGCTGACGTCGTTTGTCGGGTCTGCTTCAGCGTAGCCCTTTTCCTGAGCTTCCTTCAGCGCCGTTTCATAGGACATGCCCGTATCGGTCATATTCGACAAAATATAGTTTGTCGTGCCGTTCATGATGCCGATGATTTCTTCCATCGTATTGCTGTTGAGAGAGGAGTACATAGGCCGCACGATGGGAATCCCGCCGGCGACGCTGGCTTCAAACTGGAAGTCTACGTTGCATTCCTTAGCCATCTTCAGCAAAGGCATACCGTAGTCGGCAATGAGGTCCTTGTTGGCGCTGACTACGCTCTTGCCTTTTTTGAAGCACTGCTCAATGCAGTCCTTGGCAAAATCAGCGCTGCCCATGACTTCAACGACAATCTCTATTTCGTCATCATTGACGATATCGGCAAAGTCCGTCGTAAGCAAAATATCATCAGGCAATTCCATCTGTTCATATTTCGGCATATCCCGAATCAAGACGCGCTTAATCGTAATTTCCGTATCAAGCTGTTCTTCAATCAACGGGCCGTTCATGGCCAGCAAATCGATGACGCCTTTTCCAACGGTACCGCACCCCAATAATGCAATCGACACTTTTTTCATAATAATCCCCCTTCTGAATCTTGTCTATATTCTCACGCCTGGCCGATGATTTCTACCTTGCGGACGCCGGACAGATCTTCCAGCCGTTTAATCAAATCATCGACGGCAATGGTCATTTCCTTCGTTTCAATGGAAATGCTGACATCGGCAATCCCCTGCAGCGGAATGCCCTGATTTATCGTCAGGATACTGCAGTTGCTTTCCGCTACGGCATTTAATATCTGCGACAACTCGCCTGGCTTGTCCAATACCATAAGAGAAATCGTCACGACGCGCCCTTGTGTTACATCGTGGAAGGGAAAGACGTAATCCTTATACTTATAGTAGGCGCTGCGGCTCAAGTCCATAAGGCGCACCGCTTCGTTGATCGTCGTCTTCTGATTATGCTTTAAAAACTCTTTTACCCGAATCGTCTTCTTAATTGCTTCGGGAAGAATATCTTCTCGTACTAAGTAAAATTTGTAGTCTTTTTCTTCCTTCATGTCTGTTTCCTCCCTGCAAAATAGAAATACGTCTGCTGCAGCCCCTCAAGCAGCTTAGTCGCCGGACGCCAGCGCAGTGTCTGCTTCGCCAATGCATTATCCAGAGCCGAGCGGTAAATATCACCGCTGCGGGCCTCTGCATAGGAAACGGGCACGGCTGTCTGGGAAAAATAAAACAGGATTTCCTTCAGCGCGTTAACCGTCGTTTCGATGTTGGTGCTGATATTATAGATTCCCGACGGCGCCGTTTCATCCATGGCGGCCATGTTGGCCCGGACGACGTCTTTGACATAAATAAAGTCGCGAGACTGGTCGCCGTCGCCGAATATAGTAATCTCCCGGCCTTCTGCAATAGCGTCGGAAAAGATATAGACGACGCCGCCTTCGCCGTGGCTGCCCTGCCGTTCACCGTAGACGTTGGAGTAGCGCAGAATTGCGTAGGAAAGGCCGAACACGTCATGGTACATTTGAATATACTTTTCAGCCGTCACCTTCGTCAAACCATAAAAGGATGTTGGCTGAAGGGGCGCGTTTTCTGCCAGCGGCACCTGCACATTGTCCCCATATACGGCAGCCGAAGAAGAAAAGAGAAATTTTTTCACGCCAAACTGCCGACATAACTCCAATACATTCAGCAGCCCCATGATATTGAGTTCTGCATCCTCACGGGGATGCTCCATCGAATAGGGCACCAAGGTCTGCGCTGCTTCATGAAAGACGATGTCAAAAGCACCGTCTGCAAAAATACGGGCCAGCTCGTCCTTCTGCAATATATCCATTTCATAAAATACGGCCTGGTCATGAACGTGTTCCCGGCAGCCGGTACTCAAGTTGTCTACTACGACGACATGATGGCCGGCTTTGACGAGACCGTCAACCAGATGAGAGCCAATAAATCCGGCTCCGCCTGTTACTAATATGTTCAATATATGTCACTCCCTGTACTGCATTTACGGCAGCTGGCCGTAATGGATTGGTTCTATATTCTGCTCTTTCATGAGCTGCCGTATGCGCGGCGAGATTAACGCATGAAATTCCTCTTCCCAATGATACCCCCAGGAAAAGGATTTGGAAAGAACCGCCGTGCTCCGCCCCGGATGCATCATGATTTCATGGACGCCGAAAGGCATATGCCGCAGGATATGCGCTAAGTTCGCCTCGGTCATATGACCGCCGTCGACCATGCCCCAAAAATAGTCCGTCGTCGTAAACCGAAGACGCTTGACATCGGACATGGCTTTTCTCGCCAAATACGTCAAACCGTCCCGCCCCATGACGCGGCCCGGACTCGCCGCCATGACTTTAAACGAATAGGATTCCTTCGGAATGCGGAGACGATGGAGGTCGTATTTTTTCATCAAAGCCTGCACGATCTTCCACACCGGCGGCAGCATATGCATGTGCTGATGGCTGTCGACGTGGGTAACGTTCAGGCCGGCACTCATGATTTTTTCCATCTGCGCATCCAGCTCCCGATATACCTGCTCGAAGTCTATCCGGCCTGTCCACATACGCTTTACGAGAGGAACGTAGCTTTCCGGCAGCAATCCATTGTCGTCGACTAAGGTCGGAACTTCTTTCGGCGATAACACCGTCGGCAAGGTGCCGACAAGGCACAAATGAATGCCGACGCCAAGCCCGGGATATTGCCGCGCCAACGCGGCGGCCTCGTCAAAGGCCGGCCCCGACGCCAGGAGAGATGTGCTCAGCAGCAGTCCTTGCTCATGGGCTTCTATGACGGCCCTGTTTACTTCCGTATGAATGCCGAAATCATCGGCGTTGATAATTACTCTGTTCATCTCAGGTCACCGTAAAAAATCGAAATTTTTAAAATTCAATTTCCCTACGCTGGACAATTCACCGTCGCCGTAAGTCTTTCGGAAGGCGGCAATAGCCGAAGCGATGCCCATATAGGCTCCCTTGGGAAAGGTCATGCCGTACTGCCGAGCCAAACGGGCCATGGCGTCGACGAAAGCCTGCCGGGCCAGGATAGATGCCGCCGCGACGGCCGTATCTCGTTCGCCCTTCGTAACCTGGATGATTTGATGTGACGATGCTTCGTCTTGCAGTTCAGCTAAAACATATTCCTCTTTACCGAACTTATCGACTATTATACATGGACATTCGTATTTTGACAATAGTACACGTATGTTATGTCCATGTATACTGCCCAGGAGATGGTTTAAATTTTTTCGTCTTTGCTTAAAGGCCTGGTACCGGGCGTTATATTCCTCCGGCATGAGAACGGAGACAACGCAGCGGTCTCCCAGCATCTCCCGTATCTCTGCAGCCAGACGGTCAATCGCATCGTCCGTTAGCATCTTGCTGTCGCAGACACCAAGACGGCGGAGCGGCACTTCTTCATCGGCCTGAATCAAGCAGGCCGCCGCGACCAGCGGTCCGAATACGTCGCCCTTCCCCGATTCGTCGCAGCCCATCCAGCAGGAAATTCCCTGCGGATGCAGCCCCGCCGAGCCGCCCTGAGGAGCTGCGGCGGGAAGGGCCGCCCTTTCGCCCGTCGCCAGAGCCGTTAAGGTCTGTTTCAGCGCTCCGTCCTTTCCCTGCACGACGACGGACAGGCCCTTTTTACCGTAGTAAAAATTGACCGTCCCTTCGGCCGTACCCTGGGCGCAGACGACTTGATGCCCATAATTTATGTCCTTTTCCCGCACGCAGCGAATCTGCGCCGCAGCGAGCTTGCGTTTAAAATCTTCAACAATTGGTTGCAGTTTTACATCCATATAGTCTATACGCCTCTTCCTTCGCCTTTCGCTGCCATTCCTTCAGCGCCGTCCCGGTCCGCGCGGCAGCGGCACGGCAGTCGTCGTATTCGGCGGAAATATTCGTAACCTTTCCGTCGTAAGAGCTTATCTTGCAGCGAATCTGTTCGCCGTCTACGCAGACCGTCTCGATTTCCCGGCTGCAAATCCTGCGCCGGACAGGAAAATAACGGATGCCGATGGACGTCGTTTCAGCAAATATAATGGCCGCAGCATTCTCTACCAGTTCCTCCGGACACAATACGCACAGCATAGAGGCCATGCGGCATTTTTTCATCATCATGGGCATAGCCCACACATCGTTGACGCCCAAGTCCAGCAGCTTTTGAAATACGTATTCCATGTTCTGCGGATTCATATCGTCAATATTGGCTTCTATTTGCCACAGCTTTTCCATGACCTCACCTCATCCGATTGATCATATCGGCCATGCGGCCGGCGCCGAAACCGTTGTCGATATTGACGACGGACACGCCGGCGGCGCAGCTGTTCAGCATGGCCAGCAAAGCCGACAAGCCGTGAAAATTAGCGCCGTAGCCGATGCTCGTCGGCACGGCGACGACCGGTTTGTCTACGAGGCCGCCGACGACGCTGGCCAAGGCCCCTTCCATACCAGCAACGACGACGCAGACGTTGGCCCGGCGGATCTCTTCGCTGCGATTCAGCAGACGGTGCAGGCCGGCAACGCCGACGTCGTAAATGCGCTCTACCTTATTTCCCATGATTTCCGCCGTCAACGCTGCCTCTTCGGCAACAGGAATATCGCTGGTACCGGCGGTGATGACGGCGATGACCCGGTCGCCGTTAACGACAGTTTTATCCTTAAACTGGTAGACCATGCGGGCCAGTTCGTCGTACTGCGCGTCGGGGATTTCCGGCGCAAGCTTGTCATACACGTCTTTGGAAGCCCGCGTGCCGATGACGTTATCATACTGCTTCATGAGAACGCGCAGAATCTGCACCGACTGTCCGACAGTCTTTCCGGCACAGTAGACGACTTCCGGAAAACCGCACCGCTTCTGGCGCTGTAAATCCAGATTAGCAAAGCCCAAATTAAGAACAGACGGTTCATCATGCTGCAAAGCAGCTGTTGCTGCTTCCAGTGTCAGCGCGCCCTCCTTATACTGCTGCAAAATCATTTCTATCGTATTATTCATCATATTTCTCCTTAAATCCATTTGCTTCCCAGGCCTTATACACAATAACGCCTACAGACATGGAAAGATTCAATGATTCCGTATCGCTGCGCATAGGAATGGTCAGCACCTCGCTGCACTGTTCAATCAGCGTATCAGATAAGCCGTTTCCTTCATTGCCGAAGGCCAGTACGACAGGCCGTGCATACGCCGCCTGAGCGTACGATGTTGTCCCCTGCGGTGCTGTTCCCAACAAAACCCTCCCCTGCTGACGGCAAAATTCAATCAGCTGCGCTTCACTGACATCCTGCACAATAGGAACTTTGAATATGGCCCCCATAGCGCTGCGGATGGTCTTGTCATTATATACGTCGACGCTGCCTTCACTCAGCAAAATCGCCGCGGCGTTCGCCGCTGCCGCCGTCCGGATAATCGTCCCTAAATTTCCCGGGTCCTGAACGGCCTGCAAATACACGACGGCCTGACGCGGCGCAAGGCCATTCAGCTCGTCGAGAGACACTGTGACATACGGCAGCATCGCTGCGATACCCTGCGGCGCTTTCGTGTCCTTCAGCTTGTCGTACACGCTGTCCGTCACGGAAAAAAACGTCCAGTCCAGGGCCCGCCCCATGTCGTATATGTCTTGAAACTTCTCATGTTCCCTGCCCTTCGGCGAAAGAAAACAAACGGCACGGCGAATGCCGCTTTCCGCTGCGTCTCTGACGACGCGCATTCCTTCGACGAAGACCATCCGCTCCTGCTGCCGTCCCTTTTTCTGCTTCAGCGAGCAGGCTTTTTTGATCCATTGATTGTCGCGGGACGTAATGGATTTCATCGCTTCATACTTTATTTCCTGCATATCTGACTCCTCTGCCCATAACTTAAATAAGTGCAATACCCCTCTGGATATTGCACTTATACTGCGTACCTGCCTTACGCCTTACTTCGTCTCATCCTGCCGGTTGGACTGCAGCAAGCTGTCGCGATTCTGCTTGATGCTGGACAAGGTCTTTTCCAACGTCGATTCGACGTATTTCAAGACGTCGCCGGCGTATGTAATGGAACTGCTCTTCAATTCTTCCGAAGACTGATTGGCGTCCAGAATAATCTGATTCGCCCGTTTCTGCGCCTGGCGCACCAGTTCGCTTTCTTCCGTCAATTTGGCAATATAGTCCTTGGCCTGCGCCACCATGCTGTCGGCATGATGCTGCGCGTCGGCAATGATCTTATCTTTTTCGGCCAGTACCTTTTTCGACTGTTCCAGCTCAGCCGGCATGGATTCCTTCAAGTCGTCGATGATCTGCAGGAGTTCTTCTTCCTCGATCATCTTTTTATTCGTAAAAGGCACCTTCGATGCGTTCATTACCAAGCTTTCCAAATCTTCCAACAATTTATCCGAATTCATGTCTTCCACCCCTACGCCTGATATTTATCTTTGAACTTTTCTTTCAACTTCTGTTCTACGTACGCGGGCACCATGTCGTCGAGCTTGCCGCCGAAGCACGCTAGTTCGCGGATGCCTGTAGAGCTGATAAAGGAATACTTTGTACTCGTCATAATAAATACGGTTTCAATATCCGGTTCGACTTTTTTCATGAGCAGCGCCCGCTGGAATTCGTATTCAAAATCGCTGAGGGCCCGCAAGCCGCGTATAATGATCGTCGCGCCGTGTTCGATGGCGTATTCGTTCAGCAAGCCATGAAAGCTGGCTACTTCGATATTGGGAATATGACGCGTCGTTTCCCGAAGCATGTCTTCCCGTTCCTCCATCGTAAACAGCGGCTTTTTCGACGGATTTTCAAATACGGCGATAATAAGCTTATCTACTAATTTGCTGCTGCGTTCAAAAATATCAATGTGTCCATTCGTCACGGGGTCGAAGCTGCCCGGACAAATTCCGATTTTCACGATTCAATTCCTCCCTGATGCCTGCGGATAAAGGCGATGCGCGTATCCTTTCCATAGGCTTTTTCTCTGATGATCTCATACAGCAGGCTGTCTGCTATCTCTTCGTCCCTGCTGTGTTCCATGAGAAGTAATCCGTCAGGAGCCAGCAAATCGTATTGACCTATTAAAGCAATCGTACTATTCACTAAATTCTTATTATACGGTGGATCCGCAAAAATATATTGAAATTGACGTCCCTGCAGCCGCGCCAAGGCCTTGCCGGCCTCCATGCGGAGGATTTCATACTGTCCGCCAAAGCCGCACAATTCGGCGTTCTGCCGAATCAGGGCCTGCGTGTAGTGGTCGATAAACACGCAGTGCGCCGCGCCGCGGCTCAGGGCTTCCAGGCCCAGGGCTCCCGTACCGGCAAAAATGTCCAGCACGGAGGCGCCTTCCAGCACGCCGTTGGCCAATATGTTGAACAAGCTTTCCCTCGTGCGGTCCAGCGTCGGCCTTGTCAGCATGCCTTTCGGCGATTTCAATATTCTCCCTTTTGCACTGCCGGATATGATTCTCACATAATCACCTGCTTGTACACAAACAATTATACACGTTTTTCTTTACATATCAAATAGCAAAGGCCCATAAGAAAAAGAAAATTTTTCCTTAGTTTTTCTTGATTCTCTCTACCTTCAGTTCCCGTCCCTGCATGAGGCGGATGATGTTGTCCTTATGGCGCACGACGACGAGGACAGCCGCAATCAAGCCGAATATCGTAAGCGGCAGGGGCTCGTCGAAGAAGTACATCAAAACCGGCACCAGCACGGCGGCGACAATAGAGCCGAGGGATACGATGCGCGTCGCCGCGACGATGGCGCACCATATGGCAAAGACGATGAGCGTTTCCCAGGGAGCCAGGAACAAGATAATGCCCAGCCCGGTAGCCACGCCCTTGCCGCCTTTAAATTTCAGGAAGATAGAGCAGGAATGGCCGACGAGAGCCACGCAGCCGCCGAGCACCATGAGGTAGATGCGCTGGTCTTCCGGCATGGCCATCGCCGAAGCGGCGACTTGCCCCAAATACACGCCGAGCATACCCTTGGCGACGTCCAGGATGAGGACGGCCAGGCCGCCGGCGGCGCCGAAGACGCGGTAGGCGTTCGTCGCGCCCGTATTATGGCTGCCGTAGTCCCGCGGGTCCGTATGGTAAATGGCCTTGCCGATGACCAGGCCGCTTGGGAAGGACCCGGCGATATACGCTAAAAGCAAGCAAGCGATTCCCATCATCATAGGGCGTCACCATCCTTCTTTCCCCGCAGTATCAGGCGAATCGGCGTGCCTTCAAAGCCGAAGGTTTCGCGCAGCCGGTTTTCCAAAAAGCGCAGATAGGAGAAATGCATGAGCTGCGGCTCGTTGACAAACAAAATGAACGTCGGCGGCTGCACGGAGGCCTGCGTCATATAATAGATTTTCAGCAGCTTGCCGCCCTTGGCCGGCGGCGGATTGGTCAGCTGGGCGTCTTCGATGAGTTCGTTCAGCACGCTCGTCGACACGCGCATATGCTGCTGTTCCGATACGAATTTGACCATGTCGGCCAACCGGTTGATGCGCTGCTTGGTCAGGGCCGAGGCGAATAAGATCGGAGCGTACTGCAGGAACGCCAGCTCGCGGCGGATGTCTTCTTCGTACTTCTGACTCGTCTTGCTGTCCTTGGTCACCAAGTCCCATTTATTGACGACGATGACGCATCCCTTGCCCGCTTCGTGGACGTAGCCGGCAATTTTCTTATCCTGCTCCGTCACGCCTTCGACGCCGTCCAATACGAGGACAGCCACGTCGCAGCGGTCTACGGCCCGCAGGGCGCGGACAACGCTGTACCGTTCGACGGGGATATCGATTTTCCCCTTGCGGCGCATGCCTGCCGTATCGATGAGGACGAACTTAGAGCCTTCGTATTCCCAATGGGTGTCGATAGAATCGCGGGTCGTGCCGGGCATATTGCTGACGATAACCCGGTTCTGCCCCAGCAGGGCGTTGGTCATAGATGATTTGCCTACGTTCGGACGGCCGACGAGGGCGATGTGTATCGTTTCTTCGTCGTCTTCTTCATAGGGCACGTTTTTGATGTGCTTTAGCACTTCGTCCAGCAGGTCGCCCAGGTTCATGAGGTTGACTGCCGAAATGCCGATGGGATCGCCCAGGCCGAGGCTGTAAAATTCATAAATGTTCATGGACAGCTCTACGCTGTCGATTTTGTTGACTACCAAAATGACCGGCTTGCCGCTGGAGCGGAGGATGCGGGCGATATCTTCATCCTGAGGCTGAACGCCGGCTTTCCCATCGACGACGTACAGGATGACGTCGGCTTCGCGGATAGCCAGCTCTGCCTGATAGCGCATGCTCGTGAAGATATGATTTTCCGAATCGACGAATTCGATGCCGCCCGTATCGATCATAGTAAATTCCTGATTGAGCCATTCTGCGTCATAGTAAATGCGGTCCCGCGTGACGCCGGGAATATCCTCTACGATAGAAATGCGCTTCTTGACAATAGCGTTGAATAACGTCGACTTGCCTACGTTCGGCCGGCCGACGATAGCTACTAACGGTTTATACATACCAGTTTCCTGTTGTCCTTTCTTAATATGAAAAAAGGATAACCGGGCATGCCGGCTATCCCCCTTCGTTGAAAATTATTCGCCTTCTACAGCGTCGTCAGCTGCTTCGGCCTGTTCTTGTTTGTCCAGATAGTTGCGAACTTCCTGTTCTTCTTCATCTTTCTGAATAGCCAGGACACTCAAGGATATTTTCTTTTTATCCGTGTCGATGCCGATGATCTTGACGTTCATGACGTCGCCGATGTTGACCAGGTCTTTAACGACGGCGCCGCGTTTTTCCGTCAGTTCGGATACGTGGAGCAAGCCCTGGAGTTCAGGATCGATCGCTAAAATAGCGCCAAAGGGAAGGAGCTTCTTAACTTCGCCTTTTACGACGTCGCCGACTTCAAATTTTTCGATAGCGGCAATCCAGGGATTCTTCTGGAGCGCTTTCAAAGACAAGGAAATACGGTTCCGTTCCTGATCGAATTTCTGTACCAATACGTTAAGCTTTTCACCGACCTGAAGAACAGCGTCGACAGAGCTTACGCGCTTCCAGGAAATGTCAGAAATGTGGAGCAGGCCTTCTACGCCGCCCAAGTCGATAAACGCGCCGTACGGCATGATTTTAACGACTGTGCCTTCGAGAACTGCGCCTTCTTCGATATTCTGCAGCGCTTCAGCCCGTTTCTGTTCCCGTTCTGCTTCCAAAACGGCTTTACGGGACAAGACGAGACGGTTTTTGTGTTCGTCAATGTCGATGACTTTGACCTGGAAGGTCTGGCCGACGAGATTATCCAAGGATTTTACGAATTTAACATCGCCCTGGGACAGGGGAATAAATCCGCGCAGGGATTTGATGGAAACGACAAGGCCGGCCTTGTTTGTTTCTTTGCCTACGCATTCGACGAGCTGATCGTTTTCAAAAGCGTCGCGAACTTCTTTCCAGTCTTCGACTTT
This sequence comes from uncultured Megasphaera sp., assembly GCA_900554215.1. Classification (GTDB taxonomy): domain Bacteria; phylum Bacillota; class Negativicutes; order Veillonellales; family Megasphaeraceae; genus Megasphaera. The sequence continues at coordinate 25,348 of USGG01000007.1, read as the reverse complement.
CTTCATCTTGACGAGAGACACGACGATAGAGCCTTCTTCTTTAATATTGTTGGCAATTTCTACGGTCAGTTCGTCGCCGACGTGAATGACGTCGCTGGCTTTTTCCGGAGCAGGAACGGCAATTTCCTTCTTCGGCAGAATGGCTTCTGCTTTCGTACCGATGGAAACATAGGCAGCATCATCGTTCACAGAAATAACCGTGCCCTTTACCACGTCGCCTTTCTTTGGATTTTCTTCATAGTCGTACTGATCCAACAATTCTTCACTCATTACTTCTGTGCCTTCAGCTTGCAAATTTTCCATAATATCAACAACCTCCTGTATTATCCAATCCGGTGTGGAAGCACCGGCTGTAATGCCTATATGATTCATACCACGAAAGGCCGCCGTGTCTAATTCAGCCGCCGTTTCAATATGGTATGTAGGGCAACCCTGTTCTCTGCATACCTGCGCCAGCCTTCCCGTATTGGCGCTGTTCCTGCCGCCGACGACGATCATGGCGTCTACCTTGCCGGCCAATTCCACAGCGGCGTTCTGGCGCTGCTGCGTCGCCGTGCAGATAGTCATGTGCACGTCTAAATCGTTCGTCTTCGTCTTCAGGATTTCGGCAATGCGCTTGAATTGCTCTTGGGAAAAGGTCGTCTGGACGACGACTCCCAGTGATTCAGAAAAGGGAATTTGTTCTGCTTCAATTTCCCTATCTATTATAATAGCACGATTTGCCCCCCATTGTGAAATACTAATTACTTCAGGATGGGCTTTTTCGCCTATAATTACTAAATTTTTTCCTTCTTCGACGATTTTTTTCGCGTCTTGCTGTGCTTTTTTGACATGGGGACACGTCGCGTCGATGACGCGTATGCCCCGCCGGGAAGCTTCTTCATAGACGCTGGGGCCAACGCCGTGCGAGCGGATCAGGACCGTTTCGCCATCGCCCACTTCGTCGAGAGAATCGACGGGAGCCACTCCCTGTGCGGATAGACGGGCTACGACCTGTGGGTTATGAATGATGGGCCCCAGGGTTTTCGTCCCCGTTTCCGCCTGCGACGCCATGTCCACGGCCCGGCGCACACCGTAGCAAAAACCGCAGGCCTCGGCAATAGTTACCTTCATTTTTCTGTCCCTCCATGCCGATTTAGCATAGCTAAGACAATTTCCCGAATTTCTTCTGAAAATTGCCGTATCGCTTCCTTATCGGCCTTTTTATCTGCCGGCGGCATGACCGGTTCGCCGAATACGATCTGCACGGGTCCCGTTTTCTTCGGCAGCTCTCTCGAATTGACGACGACTGCCGGAAGGACCGGCACGCCTGCCTTGATGGCAATACCGGCGAAGCCGTCGTGAAACGGCCCGAGTATGCCCTGGCACTTGCGCGTCCCTTCGGGAAAAATGCCAAGAACGCCGCCGCTTTTCAGCACGCGGAACGATTCTACAATGGCCTTTTTATCGATGCGGCCCCGATGGACGGGAAAGGTATGGACATACCGCAGAAACCAATTCATAATCGGGTTGCGGAACAGCTCTTCTTTCGCCATGAAGTGGATGAGGCGATGGCGCACCGCCGTTCCCAGCAAAGGCGGGTCGAAGTAGCTGGCGTGATTGCACACGATGATAAAAGGCCCCTCAGCCGGAATATGCTCTTCGCCGTAGACTTTCATGCCGATGAGTGTGTAAGTCACGAAGTTGAATATCCGGCGGATAATCCAATACGAAATGGCTTTCATCGACAGCGCTGCTGAATTAAATCGGTAATCGCATCGGCCGTTTCTTCCAGATTTAATTCGCTGTTGTCGAGAAGGATCGCGTCGTCGGCCTGTCGCAAGGGACTGACGGCGCGGTGAGAATCCATATCGTCGCGGGACGCTATGCTGGCCGCAATGTCCTCCAGCGACTCCGTACCGCCTTTAGCCTGTACCTCCAGGTAGCGGCGGCGGGCCCGCGATTCGACGGACGCCGTTAAGAATATCTTCAAATCGGCCTTCGGCAGCACGACGGTGCCGATGTCGCGGCCGTCCAAAATGACGCCGCCGCCTTCGGCCATGTTCCTCTGTAATTGTACCAGTTTTTCCCGTACGACTGCAAGAGCTGAAACGGAAGATACGCGAGAAGATATGTCCTGCGTACGGATAGCGTCGGTGACTTCCGTTTCGCCGACGAATACGCGGCATTTGTCTTCCAGCGGCTCCAGCCGGATATCGACGCGCTCCGTCAGCGCCCTGACGGCCTCCGCGTCTTCTATATCGATGTGTTCCTGCAGCATCGCCCAGGTAAAGGCCCGGTACATCGCGCCCGTATCAATGTACAAATATCCCAGTCTCTTGGCCACCAGACGGGCGGCGCTGCTCTTTCCTGCTCCGGCCGGCCCGTCGATAGCTACGGTCAAACGTTCCATCCCTTATTCCTCCTTTGCCGCTGCCATGCCGGCTACGTAGCCCGTCGAAAAGGCAGCCTGCAGATTATATCCGCCCGTATAGGCGTCTATATCCAGTACCTCGCCGGCAAAATACAGCCCCGGCGTCAGCTTGGATTCCATCGTCTTGGGATTGATTTCCCGCACGCTGACTCCGCCGGCCGTAACGATGGCTTCCTCGATAGGCCGCGTCCCCGTAATCGTCAGGGTCAGCGCCTGCAGCGAATCGACCAGATCCTGCCGCTGCTCGCGGGAAATCTGATTGACCTGGCAGCGGCCGTCGATGCCGGCCTGTTCCAGCACGATGGGAATGAGCCGCTGCGGCAGCAAATCTTTCATGGCGTTTTCCGCTTCCTTGCGGATGTATTTCTGGAAATCGCGCTGCACGCGCTGATCCAGCGTTTCCTTCGACAAGGCCGGCTTCAAATTGATGCGCAGCTGCATAGGATACTGGCATTGCTTCTTATGCGCCGCCGCCGCGCTGAGCATGAGGATAATCGGTCCCGACACGCCGAAATGAGTGAACAGCATTTCGCCGAACTGCGAGGCGAGCATCTTCCCCCGCTTCCACAAGGAAGCCTCGACGTTGCGCAGCGCCAAGCCCGACAGTGCATGAGGCCACGTTTCCTTCGTCATAAAGGGGATGAGCGACGGCTTGAGCTCCGTCACGGCGTGGCCCAGGCTTTTGGCAAAGCCGTATCCGTCGCCGCTCGAACCCGTGACGGGATAGGACATGCCGCCCGTCGTAATAATACAGGCGTCGCCTTCATACTGCCCGGCCTGCGTACGGACCGCAAAGGTATCGCTCCAGCGCTGCACAGCCGTCGCCTCCTCGTTCAGGCGGATATGCACGCCGGCGCGGCAGAGACGGTCGTATAAGAGCTTGCGCACTTCAATGGCGCTGTCCGACTGGGGAAAAACGCGGCCGCCGCGTTCTACCTTCGTTTCCAGTCCCCACTGATGCAGCAAGTCCAGCAGGTTTTCATTGGAAAACTGACCGTAGGCGCTGTATAAGAATTTTCCGTTTCCCGGCGTATGGGCGACGAACTCGTCCATGGCGCAGGCATTAGTCAGGTTGCAGCGGCCCTTGCCGGTAATGCCCATCTTTTTTCCGACAATATTATTTTTTTCCAGCAGCGTAACCGACGCGCCTTGCCCGGCCGCAGCCAAGGCAGCCATAATGCCGGCGGCGCCGGCGCCGATGATAATGACGTGTTTCATCAGACGTTCCCGCCTTTTTATTTGTATTTATACAGCTCGGCGACTTCTTCAAGCTTCAGGCTGCGGTACGAGCCGCGCTTGACGCCGCTCAGGGTCAAGAAGGCGTACTGGACGCGGCGCAGATTATGCACCTGAAAGCCGAAATGCTCGATCATGCGGCGTACCTGGCGGTTTTTCCCTTCGTGAATCGTAATTTCTATCGTCGTCAGGCCGCTCTTGCTGTCAAAGCCTACGTAGTATACGTCGGCAGGAGCCGTCATGCCGTCTTCCAGCGGCACGCCGTCGGCCAGATTCTGCAGTATCGTATCGGAAATACGTCCTTTGACCTTGACTTCGTAGGTCTTATCGACCATCGTGCTGGGATGCATGAGGATGTTGGCCAGCTCGCCGTCGTTGGTCATGAGCAGAAGGCCTTCCGTATTTTGGTCCAGCCGCCCTACGGCGTAAATACGGTCCTTTTCCTTGCGGAAATAATCCATGACCGTCGGCCGGCCCTGGTCGTCGCTGGACGTCGTAATGACGCCCTTGGGCTTATTAAATAAGTAATAATGCTTGGGCTGCGCTTCCAGCCGTTTGCCGTCGACGAGGATGATATCCTTATCGGGATTTACCTTCGTCCCGAGCTCGCGGACGATGACGCCGTTTACCCGGACCCGCCCGTCTAAAATCATCTGCTCCGATGCGCGGCGCGACGCGATGCCGCAGTTACTCATTACCTTCTGTAGCCTTTCCATCTATATCCTCCTGTATCTCTTCGCCGGCAGGCGCCGTCAGCTCCGGCGGCACGTGGCCGGCCAGTTCTTCCAGCGAATCCATGCCGATGCATTCCAAAAAATATGCCGACGTGCCGTACATGATCGGCCGTCCCGGACTATCCTTCCGTCCCAAATCTACGATCAGCCCCTGCTGCAGCAGAGACGATAAAATGCGCTCCGACGACACGCCGCGCAGCTTTTCGATATCGGCCCGCGTGACAGGCTGCTTGAAGGCCACGATAGCCAGTACCTCCAAGGCCATGGGCGACAGCTCCGCCGCGCCTGTCCGCACCCATTTGACTGCGTCGTACAGCTCGGGCCGCGTGACCAGCTGATACCCTCCGGCAACGCGGATAAGCTTGAGGCCGCGCCGTTCGTCGAGGACCTGCTCCAGCGCCGAAGCCGCCGCTTCCGTTTCTTCGCGGCTCCAGCCCGTGTGGGCGCAAATATCGGCCGCCGTCATAGGCTGGCCGCTGAGAAACAGCAGCGCCTCGAGCAGCGCTTCCGGCTTATGCGTACGCGCCGGCATACCGCAAGGCAACGGCATTCCCATCCTCTCCCTCCGAAACAGTATGGCAGGTTCCCAGCTTTATGAGCTCCAATACGGCCAGGAAGGTGACGACGAGCTCGACCTTGGAGCGGCACCGGCGGAATACGGCCAGCACGGAAGCCGGCCGCACCGTTTGGCGCAGCTGGTACACGACGCGCTGCATGCACTCTTCCACGCTGTATATTTCCTGCCGGATATGAACCTCCGGCGGCTTTTTTTCTTCCAGCGCCCGATATACGAGGCGAAAGGCCCGATACAGGGCGTCGCGCTCGATTTTCCCGACAAAGCGGGCCTGATAGGGCATAGGCGTCGCCGGCCGTTCCAGCATATGGCTCCGCTGCTCCCACAGCGCGCCCATGACGCCGGAAATTTCTTTCATCCGCTTGTACTCGACGAGCTGGCGGACTAACTGGTCCTGCAGATCCTCTTCGTCCTCTTCCGGCTCCGCCTTAGGCGGTTTAGGCAGCAGCAGGCGCGACTTAATCTGCAGCAGCGTCGCCGCCATGACGAAAAATTTGCTGGCGTAATTGACGTCGAAGCCGTCGAGCTGTTCGACGTAGGCGTTGAACTGATCGGTAATCTCCGCGATGGGAATATTGTAAATATCGACCTTATTTTTTTCGATCAAATACAACAGCAAATCCAAAGGCCCTTCGAAATCAGATACTTTGTACTGATATGCTTCCATACAGACCGCCATTCTTATATTATAAATTAAATGAAAGAATATTACAAAAAAGGTTTGGATTTCCATCCAAACCTTTTAAACATTCTGTAAGACATACCGGCTGAAGCCAACGTAACACTCACAGTACTGTGTTATTCATTTGGTGCCGGGGACCGGAATCGAACCGGTACGGATATTTCTATCCGACGGATTTTAAGTCCGTTGCGTCTGCCAGTTCCGCCACCTCGGCACGACGAGAAATATGGAGGCGGCACCCAGAATCGAACTGGGGATGAAGGTTTTGCAGACCTCTGCCTTACCGCTTGGCTATGCCGCCATATTATGGAGCGGAAAACGAGGCTCGAACTCGCGACCCCCACCTTGGCAAGGTGGTGCTCTACCACTGAGCTACTTCCGCATGACGACGAAATTTATTTTAGCACTTTCGTTTGTGCTTGTCAACACATTTTTTGAAGTTTTTTTAAGAATTTTATCACAAAATCCTTTCGCCCTTCTCCGTGTCGGCTCGTTCATCAGAACGCTTAATTATAATATCACGTCCCCTATAATCTGTCAATATATTTTTTATATTTTTTTCAACTCTACGCAAGATAAAATTCACACCTCCTATCCTTCCGGCAATCACTTGACACTGCGCAAACGCCGAAATCGCAGCAAATAAAAGGCAGATATCTTCTGTATAAAGAAATCTGCCTTGATCTGCGGATATTAATAAATAGGATGAATCATTTTTCTTCTTTCACATCCACATCCCGCGATGCCCAGAATCCGGCCAGCAAAGACCCGGAAAAATTATGCCATACACTGAATATCGCACCTGGAACTGCCGCCATCGGATCTAAATGAGCAATCGCCAAGGCCACGGCCAATCCGGAATTTTCCATGCCGATCTCAAAAGCTACGGCCTTGCTCTTGTAATGAGACATTCTGCCCAGCGTTCGGGATATGCCGTACCCTGCGCCGAGTCCGAGGCCATTATGAAGCACGACAGCCAGAAAGGCCAAACCGGCAACCGTACTCAGCTTCTGTGCATTGAGAGCTACGACAATCGTAATGATCGCTATAATAGCCAGTACGGAAATAACTGGAACAATACCGGCAATCGAATCGACAGCTTTTGAAGCAATGGCCCGCAGCGAAATACCGATAACGATCGGCACGATAACGACCTTTAATATATCCAGGAGCAGCGCTGTCGCGTCGATGGGAATCAGCGTTCCGGCCAGAAACATGAACAACGCCGGCGTCAATATCGGCGCAAGAAGCGTATTGATGCTGGAAATCGTAACGGACAAGGCCGTATCGCCTTTCGATATAAAGGTCATGACATTAGACGCCGTACCGCTGGGGCAGCAGCCGACCAAAATCAGCCCCGCCGCCAGCATCGGCGACAGCCCCAGCACCTTGCTGACGCAAAAGGCGATAAACGGCATGATGCAGTAGCGAATAACGATGCCGAATATGACATCCTTCGGGCGAACCAGCACGAGCTTAAAATCATCAATGCTCATCGTAAGGCCCATCCCCAACATAACGATGCCCAGCAAATACGTAACAGCTCCTCCCATGCCCATAAATGGGCCGGGCACAAAGAATGCCAGCGCGGCAAATACGACAACCCATAAGGGAAAATATTTCGTAACGAAAGTGCCTATGACTTTCAAGAAACCCATATTACCGCCTCCTTACACAGTCTTACTTCAATACGGCGCCCGTATTGGCCGATGTGACGAGACGAGCGTAGCGCGACAGGTATCCCGTCTTGACCTTCGGTTCCGGCTGCTTCCAGGCCGCCTTGCGGGCTGCCAGCTCTTCGTCGCTTACCATCAGTTCCAGCTTGCGGTTCGGAATGTCGATGGAAATCCTATCGCCGTCCTGAATCAGCGCTATGGGACCCCCTTCCATCGCTTCCGGCGAGATGTGCCCGATGCATGCGCCCCGGCTGGCTCCGCTGAACCTCCCGTCCGTAATCAGGGCTACCTTTAATCCCATTCCCGTAATCACCGCCGTCGGGTTGAGCATTTCCCGCATCCCTGGGCCGCCCTTCGGGCCTTCATAGCGAATGACCACGACGTGCCCTTCCTGGATGGCCCCGCCGATAATCGCTTCAATGGCTTCTTCTTCCGAGTCATAGCACTTCGCCGTCCCCTGGTATACCAACAAGTCCGGCTCCACGGCACTTTCCTTAATGACCGCTCCGTCCGGCGCCAGATTTCCCGACAGGATGGCAATGCCGCCGCGGTTCATGTAGGCCTTGTCTACGCTGTGAATGACATCGTCCCGTTCGATATCGGCGTGAGCGATGCGCTCGCCGATAGTCCCCGTCACGGTCTTAGCCTCCGTATGGATAATCCCCAGCTTCGTCAGCTCCTTCATGACGGCGCTGATGCCGCCGGCTTCGTTTAAGTCCTGCATGTGATACGTCCCGCCGGGGCTCATCTTGCAGATATAGGCCGCCTTGCGGCTGATTTCATCAAACTTCTGCAGCGGCAGGTCAATCCCCGCTTCATGAGCGATTGCCGGCAGGTGGAGCACCGTATTGGTCGAGCCGCCGATAGCCATGTCGACGGCAATCGCGTTTTCAAAGGATTCCATCGTCATGATGTCCCGCGGACAGATATTGTTCCTTACCAGCTCCATGACGACGGCGCCGGCCTGTTTCGCCAGCATGCGGCGGGCTCCAAAATAGGCCGCCGGAATCGTGCCGTTGCCGGGAAGGCCCATGCCCAATACCTCAGTCATGCAGTTCATCGTGTTCGCCGTAAAGATACCGGCACAGGAACCGCAGCCCGGGCAGGCTTCATGTTCCATGAGGTGCATTTCTTCCGGCGTCATCTGTCCCGATTCGACCTTGCCGGCCGCTTCGAACATCGTGCTGACGCTGATATCCTTTCCCTTGTGGCGTCCGGCCAGCATGGGGCCGCCGCTGACGACGACCGTCGGGATATTGATGCGTCCTGCCGCCATGAGCATGCCCGGCACGATTTTATCGCAGTTGGGAATCATGACCAGGCCGTCGAAGGCGTGGCCGTTGGCGACCGCCTCGATGGAATCGCAGATGAGTTCCCGGCTGGCCAAAGGATATTTCATGCCGTCGTGGCCCATGGCGATGCCGTCGCAGATGCCGATGGCCGGAAATTCGATAGGCGTACCGCCGGCTGCGGCAATGCCGAGCTTGACGGCTTCGGCGATTTCCCGCAAGTGCATATGACCGGGAATAATTTCGTTGAAAGCATTGACAACGCCGATTAACGGCTTCTTCAAATCCTCATCGCTGTAGCCCATGGCATGAAATAAGGTGCGGTGGGCTGTACGGGTGCTGCCTTTTTTTACTACGTCGCTTCTCATACTAAAACTCCTCCTTTATCTCTCTTGAGCAGTACAAAATTCATATGACTATTTTTTAAGTTTTAAAGCGCGCTCCAATTGTTGAACATCCTTTGTTATTGTTCAACCTGTTGACATCATCATATCATCGCAAGTTGTTGGATGTCAACAACTTGTTCAACATCTTGCGTCAAAAATATAAGGCATCGCAAAACTCATGTTTGCGATGCCTTACAGTTATTTTAGACTATTTTAAATGTAATGAGTCGGTTGCATGAAGAAGGTGTATGCGCATAGCGGCTCTCGCACCTTCGGCATTGCGCCGTTCCAAAAACTCAATGACCATCTTATGATCTACCAGCGTTTCCTGAACGACCTTATCATATACGGTAGACAAGATAACGCCTTTCAAGATAGCTTCATGCACATAGGGCAGCAAGGCCATCAGCATTCCGTTGTGGGTTGCTTTGGCAATAGCCGCATGAAAGGCCAGCTCATCATCGGTCCGGTCTTCGCCTGCTAAAATTTGCTGTTCCACAAGCTTTCCCAGCCGTACAATCTCCTGAATTTCTCCGTCACTTCCCCGCTGCGCCGCCAAATACACGGCCTCGGGCTCGAGGATGAGGCGGATTTCATACAAGTCCTTTAAGCTGGCTTTTGCGTAATCTAAAGGGTTTAACGGATTTGCTAAGCGTCCTTCTGCCGCAGCCGGCGTAACAAAGGTTCCCCTGCCCCGCTGGATTTCCAAAAAGCCGTAAGCGCTCAATATGCGAATCGCTTCGCGCAGCGTATTACGGCTTACGTTCAGCTCTTTCGCCAGTTCATTTTCACCAGGCAGCTGGTCTCCTTCAGAAAAGCGTTTTGCCGTAATCATAGCCATAATGCTGTCAGCAATTGTCTGTGCCAGCAATTTTCTATCCGCCATGCCAGTCCTCACCTCCCGTGCCGCTGTATCTCCTTACTGCCATGATTCGGCTTGTCCGATAAAACCGCGGACGACGTTGGGAATTTCCAGATCTTTCGTTCCTGCGCCGTAAGCCGTGATATCATGTACAAAAGATTTAGGACGAGGACCGATATAAGAAGCCAACGTCTTGACAAGAGCCGCGCCTGTCGGCGTAACGAGCTCACCGCGAACGTCCGTAGCATAATAAGGAATTCCTGCCAGCAGCTCCGCCGTAGCCGGAGCCGGAACGGGCATGACGCCGTGGGCACAGCGCACGAAGCCGCTGCCTACATGCAGGGGAGACGCGCCGATTTGCTCTATGCCCAAGTACTCGAGAGCCCAGACAACGCCGACAATATCCAGTATGCAGTCAATAGCCCCGACTTCATGGAAATGAATCTGGTCGACAGGAACGCCATGAACCTTGGATTCGGCTTTAGCCAGCTCACCGAAGACGGCAAGGCTTTTTGCTTTAACGCTGTCCGACACAGGTGAAGATTCGATAATAGCCGTAATTTCCGGCAGTCCCCTATGTTGGTGGTGATGGTGATGACCTGTCGTATCGACGAGATGTTCCTGTCCGTGCGAGTCGTGATGGCCGTGATGATGCCCATGGTCGTGATGACTGCCATGTTCATGGTGATGATTTTCTGTATCAAGGCTTACGTTGTAATAAACAGATTGAATCCCCAGTTTGGAAACAGATTCATAAATAAGGGAATACCCTTCCAGATTCAGCGAAGCCATAGCATCCTTGAAGGCATCAAAGGGTACGCCGGCCTGCAGAAGCATGCCGGTGAACATATTGCCGCTGATACCAGAAAAGCAATCGAGGTATAAGGTCTTCATGTATAATCTCCTTCCTGCCGCAAATGGGCATAGCAATCGTCTTACTTCAATTCCTTATTCATCATGTCTACTGCCGCATCCAGCAGGGACAAGCCGATGACCGAGCCCATGCCCTGATCCGTATCCTGTCCCGTTTCAAAGAAGGCCTTGAGGCCCATCTTTTTCATCTGCATCTGATGAACCGGCTCGGCATATCGCGCCGAAGGGATGACGTAGTCGTCTACGTGTCGGCAGAGAGCACGGCTGAGCAGTACGGCCGCCCCGGTCACAGCATTGTCAAATACGACGAGGAGCCGGCGATGAGCCGCTGCCAATATGAGGCCGACCATGGCGGCAATATCAGGCGAGCCGGCGCGGCGCAGCAAATCCAGAGGATCGCCGGCATCCAGTTCCAGCCGGTCCATGAGAGCCGTCAGCTGCTCCAGCTTGCCCTGCGATTTCATATGGGACGGCAGGTCGTTCATGGAATCGCGGAAAAAGGCCGCCGTGAGGATGAAGGCCGTCAGCAGAGCTCGTTCGCCGATATTGCCGAGACCGAGTGCGTTGTAGTGCTCGTCGGCCAGATTTTCTCCGATTTGCAGGCCACTGAACATGGCGTCCAGCATCTGGTCTTCCGTCATGGCCGGCCCTTTGGCCCAAAAATGGCTGCCGTGCATGACCTTCAAGTCCTGAACGCCTTCCGACTCGGGAATATTTTGCTCCAATCCCATGTCCAGCAGCAACACGCCGGCTCCTATCTGATGGGCCACCTTATTAATATGGCCTTTTCCGGCGGCGATTTCCAGCGCCGAGGCCTTGCTGCCCATGCCCTTCGTTTTATTTTCTCCGCCGTCGACGGCGTGATCGGCGGCAAATAAGACGACGGCTTTTTTCAGCAGCGATGGCTGCAGCGTATCGGAGACGCCGGCAATACGGCCGGCCAAGTAGGTCAATTTCCCGTCCTGAGGGACGGCAAGGCTCGACAGCTTCGCGTAGCACTCGCCGGTCTTTTCCAGATTCAGGGGGCCGATACCGGCGATTACCTGTTCCAGCACACTATCCATTGCATACCTCCTGGTTACTCATTTTTGTCTATTATACCATAAAAGGACGGCTCTCCTGCAGAGAGTCGCCCCTTTTTATGCGGCTGAATAATTTTATAATGCGCTGCCAAAGGCGTCCGTGTCGACGATCGCCTGCTTGAAGGCTTCTTTCGTCAGCGGAGACGGCACGCAGTTCCATTCCGTAATGCCCGGCGCTTTTTCGACGATGGCGTCGATTTCGTCGGCTTTGATATCCAAATCGGCCAACTTGACCGGATAGCCGGCTTTCTTATAGAAGGCGGCGATGCGGTCGCGCAGTTCGAACTGCTTGTCGTACGTCAAGAGGACGAGCACGCCGAAGGATACGATTTCGCCGTGGAGATGGCCTTCTACGACCTGCGGCAGTACCGTCGACGAGTTGTAGAACAAGTGGGCGATAGACGAGTTATAATAGTATACGCCGTTGTGGCCCGTCGTGCAGTTGGAAACGAGGCCCGTGCTGATGATGATGTCCAATACGACCTGCTGCAGCTCATAGGTAACCTTCTTTTCCTTGAAATCAGCCAAGGCTTTTTCGCCGTATTCGAGAAGCGGTTCCGTGCAGACCTTGCCCAGAGCCCGGCCCAAGAGAACCGTATGGAAAATGTCGGCTTCGCGGCTGGCCAATTCGCTTTCGCATTCCTTGCTCATGGCGTCGCCGATGCCGGCCCAGAACAAATCGAAGGGCGAGTCAGCGATGATGTCCATATTGATAAACGTATGAACCGGCGGCGTCGGCAGGTAGTAGTAGCCGGCGAAGGATTTATCTTCTTTGTACATAACGGCGATGGCCGTAGACGGAGCGCAGTTCGAAGCGACTGTCGGGAAGGCGAAATAAGGCTTGCCGACTTTATCAGCTACGACCTTGCACGTATCAATAGCCCGGCCGCCGCCTACGCCGAAAATGAGGTCAGCGTTCTTGACGGCGTCTTCGGCCATCAAGGCATCTACCCGTTCGTACGTCGCATCGTCGCCGTACCACAGCACGCCGAGAACTTCCAGGTCGGTGCTTTTAATGGCATCGAGGAGCGGTTTTTCCGCTTTGGACAAGGCCGTTTTGCCGCCGATAATGACGACTTTTTTGCCGAAGGGCTTCGTGACCTGGCCGATGGCATCGTAAGCGTTGGCGCCGATCGTAAAGGCCGGCAATACCAGTGTGTAATCAGATTGAGACATAATTGTACCCCCTCTTACAAATATGTAAATATAAATAAGATAACTGAAGCCGCCATACTATGCGGCTCGAAAAAGTTAAAGCAGATATATTATACCACTGCCGGCAAAATCTGACTATCGGTAAACAGACATTATGTTTTTTTGCTTGTCTCCGGCGTATATTATTAATTGATATACATTCCCTCATTAAATGATATTTTTTCATCGCCTACCATATATACCTTGTAACCTCTTTCATTATACTAGATAAGGCATGTATATTTGAGTCATTTTTTATTTTTTTGTCACCAAAAGATTTTATTATCACCAGAGGACGGACTGTGCCCCTGCCCACCTTGAAATTTTAATCTTATTGATATATAGTTAGAGTCGGTTAAAGGGCTTGCTCTAGTAGGAATCATTATAGCAGTTCATTTCTCAAAAGCAGCCCTAAAATTTTAAAAGGAGGTTGTTTTTGTATGAACGGTTTGTATTTAGTTATTGTTTCTGCACTCGTGTTCGTACTGGCTTACCGCTTTTACGGCGCCTTCATCGCCGCTAAAGTATTGACGCTGAACCAGTACAAAGTCACGCCGGCATTCCGTTTCGAAGACGGCCACGACTATGTTCCGACGAACAAATACGTCGTATTCGGCCATCACTTCGCAGCTATCGCTGGCGCAGGCCCGCTCGTAGGCCCGGTTATTGCCGCTCAGTTCGGTTATTTGCCCGGCGCGTTGTGGATTCTTATCGGGGGCGTCCTCGCAGGGGCCGTACACGATATGGTTATCCTCTTCGCTTCCATGCGCTATGACGGCAAATCCATCGCCGAAATCGCAAAAGCGCAGATCGGCGACAAAATCGGCTTGGCTACGTCCTTCGCCGTATTGTTCCTGAATATCCTCGCTATGGCCGGTATGGCCGTCGTCGTCGTCAACGCCTTGCACGACAGCCCGTGGGGTACTTTCACCATCGGCATGACGATTCCTATCGCTATTCTCGTCGGCTTGTATCTGCAGTTCCTGCGCCCCGGCAAGATTCAGGAAGCTACGATCATCGGCGTCGTCCTCGTATTGCTCGCCGTCGTCGTAGGTCCGTCCGTCCAGGCTTCGCCGACATTAGCTCCTATCTTTACCATTAGCGCCAGAGGCGTCAGCATCGCCTTGATTCTCTACGGTTTCATCGCCGCTGCCCTCCCTGTATGGCTGCTCCTCGCTCCGCGCGATTATTTGTCCACGTACATGAAGATCGGTACGATCGGCGCCTTGGCCCTCGGCATCATCATCGTCGGCCCGAGCGTTGAAATGCCTGCCGTTACGCAGTTCTGCGCCGGCGGCGGCCCGGTTATTACCGGCCCGGTTCTTCCGTACATCTTCATCACTATCGCCTGCGGCGCTATTTCCGGCTTCCACTGCATGATTTCCACAGGCACGACGCCGAAAATGCTCATGAACGAACGCTCTATCCTCCCCGTAGGCTATGGCGCAATGCTTACAGAATCCTTCGTCGGCATGATGGCTTTGATCGCAGCCTGCGCTCTCCAGCCGGCCGACTACTTCGCTATTAACTCTACAGCCGCTCACTTCCAGGCTCTCGGCATGCAGGTCGTCGACCTCCCGATGCTGAACCAGATGGTCGGCGAAGACGTTGCTCATCGTCCCGGCGGCGCCGTTTCCCTGGCAGTCGGCATGGCTCACATCTTCTCCAGAATTCCTGGCCTCGACCACCTCATGAACTACTGGTACCACTTCTGCATCATGTTCGAAGCATTGTTCATCATGACGATTATCGATGCCGGTACCCGTGTCGGCCGTTACATGTTCCAGGAACTCATCGGCCGCGTATGGCCTAAGTTCGGCGATCCCCATTGGCTCCCCGGCGGCATCATCGCTTCCGCATTAGTATCCGGTGCTTGGGGTTACATCGTACTGCAGGGCAGCTTGTCCACGATTTGGCCTATCTTCGGCGTATCCAACCAGCTGCTGGCTATCATTACCCTGGCTATTTCTTCCGTCGTTATCTGCAGCATGGGCAAAGCCCGCTACGTTTGGGTAACAGGCTTCCCCTGGGCTGTTTTGACGGTCGTTATCTTCTGGGCAGACTTCCTCAACATGTTTGAAATCTATCTGCCTCAGGGCGAAATGCTCATGTTTACCGTTTCGGCCATCATGGCTATCCTGGTCATCATCATCAGCGTCGCTTCTCTCAAGAAGTGCATGTACCTGGCTAAGACCGTTCCTGCCAGCTATGATACTACAGCTACCGTAGAAGCAGAAGAACTGAAGCATTTGGAACAGCTCGTCGCTCAGCAGGACGACGAAGGCGCAAGAGCAAGACGCTTCAAAGAATTGACGATTGCTCATCATTAATTCGATAATTTGCTCGTTATGTAAAAAGGCTGTCTCGCAAGAGGCGGCCTTTTTCTATATATGGTATAATGCAGTATACCCCCGGCGGCCTGCCGTCGCAGACTGCCGCACTCTGCACTGCAAGGAGATGTTTTTATGTCCGAATATATCTGCAACGATTGTCCCCGGCGCTGCGGCGTCGTCCGCAGCCAATACTACACGCCCCATGCGCCCATGGCCGGCTACTGCCATACGTCCCTGCAGCCCGTCGTAGCCAGGGCGGCCCTGCACTTCTGGGAAGAGCCCTGCATCAGCGGCACGCGGGGTTCGGGAACCGTGTTTTTTACGAGCTGCAACCTGCGCTGCTGCTTCTGCCAAAACGCCTCGATCAGCACGGGCGGCACGGGCATTCCCATTACGGTAGAACGGCTGCGCGAAATCTACGGCGAGCTCATCGCCCAGGGAGCCCACAACATCAATCTCGTCACGCCGACGCCTTATACCTGGGCCGTCCGGCAGAGCCTGGAGCAGCCCCTGCCCGTCCCCGTCGTCTACAACTGCGGCGGCTATGAAGCGCCGGAAACCATCGACGCCTTACGAGGTAAGGTACAAATTTATCTGCCTGACCTGAAATACATGGATTCGGCGCTGGCCAAACGCTACAGCGGCGCCGCCGACTATCCCCAGGCCGCGGCGGAAGCCATCCTGCGCATGTACGACCAGGTCGGCCCCTACGAGCTCGACGACGACGGCATCCTGCAGAAGGGCGTCGTCATCCGCCACCTCATTCTGCCGGGCTGCGTCGAGAACACTAAGGCCGTCATCGACTGGGTGCGAAGCCACTTCGCAGACGGACAAGTCCTGTTCAGTCTCATGCGCCAGTACGTCCCCTGCGGCAAAGCCGCCGACTATCCTGAAATCGACCGCTTCCTCACCGACGAAGAGTACGACGAAGCCGAACAGTACCTCTTCGACAGCGGCATCGAAGACGGCTTCGTCCAGGAAAAAGACAGCGCCAGCAAAACCTTCATTCCCAGCTTCTGCGGCGAAGGCGTGCTGAAATCGAAAAAAATATGATATTCAAACAACCAGAGAACAGCATCCCCTGATGCTGCATCTATTAGAAATTCTTGACAAACTAGATCTTCCTATACATGAATAAATACAAAAGGGAAAGACTTCGTCATACAGATAAAGCCTTTCCCTTAACGTATTTACATTTATAAATAGAAATATTTATTCTTTTCTATCAACCCAATATTAACCCAATACACATTGGATTAATAGGCATTTAGTGCTTTAAAATCCAATGAGAGATCTTTCTATTCTCTGAATTACGCTCAATCTTTCCTTGCTGCTTTAAACGAGTCAGCAGCGTCAATATCTTTTCTATTCACCTGCCTTTATCATTTTTTCTATAAAGTAATACGGCGTGGCTGTTCGTCACGCCGCAATTACTACGCATTTAACTGTATATCTTTCAGATTATTCTTCCATATCGAATACTTTCCCCGGATTGAGAATTTCATTCGGATCAAAAGCCTT
Organism: uncultured Megasphaera sp.; assembly: GCA_900554215.1. GTDB lineage: Bacteria > Bacillota > Negativicutes > Veillonellales > Megasphaeraceae > Megasphaera. The sequence continues at coordinate 8,493 of USGG01000007.1, read as the reverse complement.
TTTAACGGCTTTCATGAGGGCCAGGGCCGCTGGGTCTTCGTATTTGGCAAAGAGGGCCTTGCGCTTTTGGCCGATGCCGTGTTCACCGGAAATCTTGCCGCCCAAGGCATAGACAGCGGCGCAGGCCGCGTCTTCAAAGGCGTCTATTTTCGCCGCTTCTTCGTCGGCTGTAAAGCCGCGGCGAAGCACGTCGAGGTGCAGGTTACCGTCGCCGGCATGGCTGACACCGCGGAACTGGACGCCCTGCGCCTGCCCGATTCTTTCCAGCTCGATCAGCAGCTTTTCCAGCATATCCGGCGGCACGACGAAATCTTCCATGGCCGCGACAGGACATTCGGCTGCCGACGCTTCCGTAAAGGCCTTGCGGGCGTTCCACACCTTATCGGCGTCGGCGACGAAGATTTCCAAGGCTCCCTGAGCCCGGCAGATTTCATCGACGGCGACGCACATATCGTCTACGTCGTCTTCGCTCTTGCCATCGAGCTGAATGACCATGTAATTGCCCTTGTCCGAGTAGGGCTGCTTTTCGTCGAGGTACTGCTCGACGACGCGGATGACGGCGTTGTCCATGCATTCAAGGCACGTCGGCTCAATACCGGCCTTGGGAAGGGCCGTTACGAGGGACAGGGCGCTTTCCACCGTCGGGAAGACGGCCAGAATATCTACGGTATATTTCGGTAAGGGAACGAGCTTTAAGGTCAGCTTCGTAATGATGCCTAAGGTCCCTTCAGAGCCGATGATGATTTTTTCCAGCGGATAGCCAGCCGTCACTTTTTTCAGCCGGCCGCCGAACTGGGCAATCTCTCCCGTCGGCGTCACGACTTCGATAGCGTATATCTGGTCCCGCGTCGTACCGTATTTCACGGCCCTGTTGCCGCCGGCGTTGGTCGCCGCGTTGCCGCCGATAAAGCAGCTGTCGCCGCTGCACGGATCGCCGGCATAGAGCAGGCCCTTCGATTTTGCCAGCGCCTGAAGCTCCGCTGTAATGACGCCGGGCTCGACGACCATGTACATCTTATCAGCGTCGAACTCCAGAACGCGGTTCATCCGTTCCGTACTCAGTATGATGCCGCCGAAATCATTGGTCACGGCGCCGAATTCCAATCCCGTGCCGGCGCCGCGCGGGACGACGGGAATCCATTCCCGATTGGCCAATTTCATGACCGCCGCCGTCTGCTCCGCCGTTTCCGGCAATACGACGGCTTCGGGCAAATGGAAATATTCCCGTTCGACGCCTTCATCTTTCTCGTAAGGAATCAGCTTATCCTTATCAGTATATACGTATTTTTCGCCGACAATCCCCTTCAATTCTTCTACTAGGGCCGGCGTAAGATGATGATACTCTTTCACTTCGTTCCCTCCCCGAAAAAATAAGCATTTTACGTTATTATACCATATTGACGCCCTATTTTCCCCTTGCTATGATGATGTTAACGACTCCATTCGCATCTTGAGGCTCTTATGACAAAACACGTATTAACGGAAGAATTAATTTACGAAATACTCTCGGTCGTCGCCGAAATCCCTGCCGGCTCCGTCGCCTCGTACGGACAAATCGCCCGGCTCATCGGCCGCGACCGCAACGCCCGGCTCGTAGGCAAGGTCCTCTCTATGGCTCACTATTACGGCAAGTACCCCTGCCACCGCGTCGTAAACAGCGCCGGCCGTACTGCGCCGGGATGGGCCAGGCAGCGGGTTCTGCTGGAGCAGGAAGGCGTGCAGTTCAAACCTAACGGCTGCGTCGACATGAAGCGATATCAATGGGAGTATTAATCAACAGCCTCATCAGCATAAACGAAGGGCTTGCCGCATCCAATACATGAGCGGCAAGCCCTTTGCTGCAGTTGTATTCAATTATAAAAACAGTCCCCGCATAAAGGGCACGAAGAATGGCTCGTAAATGAGCCGCAGGAAGGCGAATACGGCAAAGCCGATCGTACCGCCGACGAGAGCGCCGTTGATGCGAATCCAGGCCAAATCTTCTCCGACCTTGCTTTCCAGGAAGGCGTTGAACTTTCTCTTGTCAAAGCCCGTCAGCACGTCTCGGACGGCTACGGCAATGAGCGAGTGCTCGTGTTCCAGGATGACGTTGCAGGCCCGGCGGATCTGTTCGTCCAGCCAATCTTTGATTTCCGGATGAGCGCTGCAATATTCGACATAGCGCAGGAATTGTTCTTCCAGCAAATCCTTCAGCTCTTCTTTTCCCTTATCGCCCTGGGTAAAGTAGTCCTTGGCCGAACGCTGCGTCGCGCTGAGCCACTTTTCAATAGGCAGGGAATCGACGAACTGGTCCTGCCAGTTCTGCACGCCGTAAGCCAGCTGGCCGTTCATCGAATACAGGAACAATTCAAACTTGCGGCACAGCCATTCACGCTGTTCCCCTTCGGCCTGTTCCCACTGGTCCAGCCAGGAGATGATGCCTTTTTTGATGTCCTTGGCAATTTTCCGCGTGTCGACGACGCCGATAAACTTGTTAATCGTAATGATGGATACGGTCGAATGCTTCGATTCTTCCATCCACTGCTGAATGAGCTTATCCAGGAGGGCGTCGAAATCGTCGCTGCGCACCAGCTCGCGGCCCAAGCCGACAGCGTCGTTGAACATATGGCTGTTCGGGTCTTCCAGCAGCGATATGAGGCGATCCTGGAAGAAGCTGACCAACGGCTGCCGTTTCAAATACTGGCGGATATGATCGGCAATGGATTCCTGCGTACTGCCCTTCTGGGCGTGATTATACGCGCGCTGCGCTACTTCATACAAGAGAGCGCGGAATTTCTCCCGGCCGCTGGGGCTGCGAAGCCAGCCGATGAACCGATCCATAAAGGAGATCTGATACAGCTTATCCTGCCACATATTGGGCTGGAGCAGCTTTTCCGAAATGATCTTCGTAATGCTGTCGATAATCTGCGTACGGTTGCGGTACAGCAGCTCCGTATGATAGGGGAAGCCCAGGGGCTTGTCGAACAGCGCCGTAACGGCAAACCAGTCGGCGATACTGCCGATGAGAGCCGACTGAATGACGAAAAACAGCAGCTCTTCCCACAAGGTTACGTCGTGGGTATACCACCACCAGAAGATGGCCAGAAAGCAGAGAAAGGACAAGGCCAAAATAGCGTTGGCCCGCTGGCGATATGTCATACTATACGCCTCCTTTCACAGCATACATGACGAGATAGATGACGGCGCCGAGAATTGCGCCGACGAGAGAGCCGTTGACGCGAATCATCTGCAAATCATACCAGACGCTGCTTTCCAGCTGCTGCGCCAGATAGTTTCCGTCGTACTTCATGATTTCCTGTTCCGCCGTCTTGCCGAACCATACCTGGAGCCGCTTCAATTCGCGGGCGGCGAAGGCCAAAGCCGTGCGGTTCATCTGTTCCACCTGATCGGGACTTTGCCGCCACCGTTCCAGCTTGCCGATGACGTATTTCGCCGCGACGGTGCAGACGCGCTTCTGCCGTTCCGGCGTCTGTACGTACCGCTGCCAGGCTTCCTTCGTGTCGGGACGGGTAACCAGGCTCTGATACATGCGGTTCTTGTAGCTGTCGATGCGTTCGTGCCATTCGCCGTTGAACTCGATGCGTTCCGTTTGCTTCCACAAATAATTCAGGGCCTGCTTGCGCTGCGGCGAATCTTCCCGCTTCGCGTCGTCCAGCAGGCTGAGGCATTTTTCCTGCAATTTTTCGGCGACGTGCTCCGGCCGGAACATGTCCATCTTGAGGGCCGCCTTGATAGCCCATTCAAAGAGGAAATTCCGTTCGGCATACTGCTGCAGGGACGCTTCGTAAATTTCGCCGATGTACTTTTTCATCGTATCGCTCTTGACGAGTATTTCCAAATGAAGAATCATGAAATCGAGAAAATCCTTCCCCGATTCACCGCGCAGGCCGATTTTTATGGCCCGGCTCATAATAGGAGCCAAATCGATTTTTTCGATAGCCTGACCGCCGACGCCGGAAAAAGCCTTGACGACGATTTTCATGTCGACGGTGTACAAAAACGTATTGAGGATTTGTCCAAATACGCGTTCCGCCGACTGAAAGCCCTTCTCCGTATGAAGATACTCAAGAGTCGCTCCCAGTATCGGATGATGCTTCAGCACATTGTACATATTGGGCACCGTCAGGATTTCGCTTTCAATCATGTGACGGGCCATTTCGGCGATCCGCTCCTTGCTGTTCGGAATCAGGGCCGTCTTGAAGGAAATGCCCAAGGGCCGCCGAAACAGAGCCGTTACGGCATACCAGTCAGCCAGGCCGCCGATCAGGGCCGCTCCGGCCAAATGGGTCAATAAGCCGCCCCAGAAAAAATCCTGGAACGGATACGCCAGCAGCAGGATAACCGCCGCCGCCGCCAGTATATAATTGGCAATCTGACTGCGTTTAGGCTGCGCTGCCGTGTGTAATTCAGTCATGCTATACCTCCTCTGCGCTTCCAGTATATGCAGATATTGCTGCCTTATCGAACCGTCGTTTCATCGCCTTTGCGAGCCGGTATCCACAAGGGCACGCCGCCGTGGACCGCCTTAAATTCAGGCGACGGCGACCAGACCGTTCCAAAATGATGCATAGAAACTAACAGCTTGTTCACATGCACCTTGTCTAAAAATCCTTTTACGCCCCATTCGCGCGCTCCTTCCAGCCGCGCGTCTACGGGGAAAAAGGCAACGTCCACAGACAAGCCGGCCAGCTTTTTCATTTCCCGGTCGAAATTACCCTTCGCTTCGGCGTTGTTTTCGTCCGTATCGCCCAGCCAATGCCACCAGTTGAGGTCGCCGGCATGGAAGATGGAAAATCCGTCCGTTTCTACCAAAAAAGAACCGCCTTCGTCTGTAGAGCCATACTGGGTAATCGTTGCGTCTTCCATATGTATTGTATCATATAAACGCATAGTTTGCATTTTTTTTACGTCTACATCTTCCAGCGTCACGCCGTCGTTGAGAATATAATGGGCCGTATGGGCGGCGAAGTCGGCGATGCGGGGATTGAAATGGTCTTCGTGCCAGTGGGTAACGAAAAACCATAATGGCTTATCCCCCTTCGCATAGGCTTCTACCTTTCCTGCCGGGTCTTTGAAATAATCGAATACCAGCACTTTTGTATCCGTTTCAACGGCAAAACCGCTGTGCGCTAAAAACGTAATGTTTAATCCTGTCATATCTATTCCTCCTTGCTGTACGTAGTTTCCATTGGTAGTATCATGAGGCTATTATAATATTATACCATTAATTGCGCCTGTACTTGAAGGCTTGCAGCGACATTATCTTCACTTTCTCCAGATTTATCCAACTCGCCCTTCCATAGCATATGACTAAGAAGAATACGTTTCGTTTTGTTTATGTCTGATTCGCAAAGGCGAGTACCAAAATAGTTATAGATGCGGTATAATAAGAAGTAATGTACTCGTGATTCAGGAGGATTATGGTATGGCTGAAAAAGCACAAATTTTAATTGTCGAAGATGAAAAACAAATTGCTCGTTTTCTTCAGATGGAACTCGAACACGAAGGCTACGAGTGCGGCATCGAAACAAACGGTGCCGCGGCACTGGACCGCATCGGCCAGGATCATTTCGATTTAATTTTACTGGACGTCATGCTTCCCGACATCGACGGCCTGACAATCTGTCGCCGGACTCGCGAACTATCCAACGTCCCCATCATGATGCTGTCGGCAAAGGACGATGTCGAAACGAAGGTTGCCAGCCTGGACTTAGGAGCCAACGATTATCTGACGAAGCCCTTCAACAGTAAGGAATTATTCGCCCGCATCCGCGTGCTCCTGCGCGAACGGGACTACAAACCGGCAGACGAAAACTTCCTGCAGCTCCAGGACATGATGCTGTATCTGGATCGACACGAAGTCGTCATCGGCACCCAGAAAATCATTTTGACGAAAAAAGAATTCGAACTCTTGTCCTATTTAATCCGCAATAAAAACATCGTACTGACTAGAGACCGCATCGTGGAAGAAGTGTGGGGATACGATTATATCGGCGACACAAACGTCGTCGACGTGTATATCCGCTATATTCGCAGCAAGCTCGGCAAGGAAAAAGGACGAGAATATATTCAGACCATCCGCGGAGTAGGATATGTGGCAAAGGATTAAACAGGCAATACTGCAGCATCCGACCTTCGCGCCCCTGCCGCTCTTCGCCAAAATGGTACTCCTCTATTCTTCCATCGTATTCTTTATCCTCATTGTCGTATCGGTCATTACCGTCGCCAGCATTCATTACATCATGAACGACTCCATTAAAGAGGATTTGGAATCAAGCGCGCAAAACACCGTAGCCTATTTGGATTCGTACGGCAAAGTCGATTCTTCTGTCTTTATCCGGTCCAACCTTCCCAATTTCGTCACCCTGCAAATTTACAACGGCGCCGGCAAATTGGTTTTGGATAATTGCCCGACTCATACGATAAAAAAATTGAGCGACCGCCATATCGACGAGGATATTCAGGATAAAACGGTAAACGCCTTGCCGACGACGATACAGGGCAGCGAAACGACGGAGTTTTCCTATTACAAAAAATGGGACGGCGACGACGGCAAGAGCTACTACCTGCGGTTCTCCCGCCAGCCCGATAAAGAAAACGACTTCATTACCCTGCTGTCCAAGCAGCTGCTGGCGTCTATCCTCATCTGTCTGGCTCTGACCGCGCTGACGGGCATGTACCTGATGAAAAAGTCACTGGCGCCGCTGCGCATCATCAACGACACACTGGAAACCATCGAGGTCAACCAGCTCGATAACCGCATTACCCTGTCAGATAACCGAAACGAGCTGCATGACTTAGCCGTTACGATCAACCAAGCGTTGGACCGTATCGAATACGGCTATAAACAGCAGCAGCAATTCATCAGCGACGCGTCGCACGAGCTGCGCACGCCGATTACCGTTATCGCCGGCTACGCAGACCTGCTGGACCGTTGGGGAAAAAATGATCCGGCCGTGCTGCAGGAAAGCATTACGACTATCAAGCAGGAAACGGAATACATGCGCCAGCTCATCGAACGGCTGTTGTTTTTCGCCCGCACGAACAGCGGCACGCTGAAAAAGCACTTTGCCGATATCAATACGGCCAAGCTGCTCCAGGACGTATACAACGAAGTGACCCTGCTGGATCATGACCATGAAATCACGATCGTGGAAAACGACGAAGCGACGATTTATGCCGAGCCGGGCAGCGTAAAGCAAATGCTGCGAATCTTCGTCGACAACGCAGTCAAATACACGCCTGCCGGCGGAAACATTACCCTGTCCTGCCGCCGCGACGGAGACAACGTATACTATTCCGTATCGGACACGGGCATCGGCATTCCCGAAAAGGATATCGACAGGGTATTTGAACGCTTTTACCGCGTCGAGCAATCCCGGGCTAAAGAAACGGGCGGCTCCGGCCTAGGCTTATCCATCGCCCAGTATATTGCAAAAGGGAATAACGCCGAGCTCTCGCTGAAAAGCAAATTAAATGAAGGCACGACGATTTCTGTTATATTTCCCGTAAAAAAAGAAGAAGAAGAAATGGCTGAAGAGTAAAGATTACCCCCGCTGTCTCTAAAAACAAGACAGCGGGGGTAATTTATGTTAGACATCACTTTGCTTCGTTAAACAGGGTTTCCTGCTCATGCTTATCACAGGACAAGACCTTTGTCACAGGCAGGGAAGCTCCACATATATAAAAAACGCATACACATCATATAGTCTCCCGCCGACAGGCACATCCCCTAATAACATGTTCTAGCAACTCAGGAACCCAACATGAACGCTTCGTACAAATTTGCGCGTCGCGTCGCTTCGCTCCTTCAAACGGGGTTCCCTGCTTATGAACCTGAAAGGATAGGTAGTCGCCATATACAAAAAAGAACGCATACATATCGTATACGTTCTTTCTGAATCAGCGGCTTCCTATCCTCCCAGGGGGCCTCCCCCCAAGTACTTTCGGCGTTTGCGGGCTTAACTGCTGTGTTCGGCATGGGAACAGGTGGATCCCCGCAGCTATCGCCACTGAATTTTCCTAAGGGCCCGTGCCCTTACAACTGCATAAAACGAACTTCCTTAACGAGCCTCCGCTCTGTTACGGTCTTCTTTCCTCAGAACCTGCTTCCAGATTCCCTCACCCACTCCCTTCGGGAGTAAGCGACTCTACTTAAGTCAAGCCCTCGGTCTATTAGTACCGGTCCGCTCCGTGCATCACTGCACTTCCACTCCCGGCCTATCTACCATGTCGTCTTCATGGGACCTTACTTGCTTTCACAATGAGAAACCTCATCTTTAGGCTGGTTTCACGCTTAGATGCTTTCAGCGTTTATCCGTCCCGGACGTAGCTACCCAGCTGCACGCCTGGCGGCATGACTGGTACACCATTGGTCCGTCCACTCCGGTCCTCTCGTACTAGGAGCAGCCCCTTTCAAGTTTCTTCCGCCCGCGATGGATAGGGACCGAACTGTCTCACGACGTTCTGAACCCAGCTCGCGTACCACTTTAA
>USGG01000006.1 GCA_900554215.1 uncultured Megasphaera sp. | reverse complement strand
GGGGTCGCGGCAGATAGACGATGTCTGTCGTTACCCCAACATTTATTATAGAACCTTTTTTATTATCAGGGGCAACGGCAGTATATACGCTGTCGTTGTCCCTGATTTTATATACCATATATCGTTAAGGTTTGTTTTTAACGACTTTTTTTATAATATCTTTTACGATTTGCGTAGCCGGCGTGACGAATTGTTGCTTTTGCGTGGCAAGGCCGATCGTACGATACGGGTTATTTTGAATATCTAAAATTTGGATATTGCCGCGAACGGATTTTAAAACGAGAGAAGGCAGTATGCTGATTCCAAGGCCGCTTTCCACTAACGCGACGATAGACGAATCGTTAGCCAGCGTATGAGGCGAAAACAAGGAGATGTGATTGGCGGAGAAGAAGGGCTGAATATCGTAAGTATAGCCTCCCGGCGAGGCGACGAGATTATAGTTGGGGATTTCTTCGATCGTGATGAGCCCTCCTTGTTTAAACGTATATTCTAACGGGGCAATGCAGACCATTTTATCTAAATACAAGGTTTCGTAATCCAATATGTCGGTTTGTATGGGAGGTAAAAAGGAAATATCCAGCGTACCGTTTTTTATATTGGTTTCCAATTCCGGGTATTCGCCTTCATGAACGATAAGCTGTATGTCCAAGTGATTCTTTTTCAGCTCCTGAAAGACGGATGGAAGCCAGTAACAGCATGTACTGTTGTAGGTGCCGATATGCACGACGCCGTGCTGTATATTCTGCAGGATTTCTAATTCTTTATGTATTTTTGAATGTAATGCTAAAAGATTTTGAATTTGCGGCAATATTTCCCGCCCATATGTAGTCAGGGTGACATTGTTTTTCGAACGGATAAATAAAGGAAATCCGACGTCTTTTTCCATTTTCGTAATGGCGTGACTGATGGCCGACGGGCTTAAATACAGGCTGCGGGCCGCTTTTGAAAAATTTCCTGTCGTTGCTACGGCGTTGAATATGCGATACGAAGAAAGTTCCATTGTATTCCTCCTGTAGAAGTATTGTGAATTTAAATCACTATATATGTGAATCATATGATGTTTAGTCAAGCATGTATTTAGGATATCATATATATGACAAATAAGAAAGCCGGTTCTTGTCTGTTAGGGAGAGCGGTATAGCGGACGGCCGGATAAAAGGAATGTTTAGTTTGAGATAATGTCAGGATAGAAGGAGGCAGGATGTGGTATGCGTGTAAAAACATATAAATCGATGGACGGCAATACGGCGGCGGCATATGCGTCGTATGCGTTTACAGATGTGGCGGCTATTTACCCGATTACACCGTCTTCCGATATGGCGCAGCATATCGACGAATGGGCGACGGAAGGAAGAAAGAATGTTTTTGGGGAAGTCGTCAAGGTATTGGAAATGCAGTCGGAAAAGGGCGCGTCCGGCGCGGTGCACGGTTCGCTCCAGGCCGGAACGTTGACGAGTACATATACATCGTCGCAGGGACTGATGCTCATGATTCCCAATATGTTTAAGATTGCCGGTGAGCTGCTTCCGGGCGTATTTCACGTAGCGTCTCGTTTAGTCGCTTCGAATGGGTTAGGCATATTTTGCGATTATTCCGATGTACTGACGACGCGTCCTACCGGATTTGCCCTGCTTTCATCGGCCAGCGTACAGCAAGTGATGGATTTGGCGGCAGTCGCCCATTTGAGCGCGATTAAAGGGCGGGTTCCCTTCCTGCACTTCTTCGATGGATTCCGCACGTCTCATGAAATCCAGAAAATCGAAGTCTTAGATTACGAAGACCTAAAAGGGCTGGTAGATATGGAGGCCGTCAACGCGTTTCGCCGTAACTCCCTGAATCCGGATCATCCCTGCGTACGGGGGACTGTACAAAACTCGGATATTCACTTTCAGCAGCGCGAGGTTACGAACCATTATTGGAACGATTTGCCTGACATCGTCGAGCACTATATGGATGAAATCGAAAAGCTCACCGGCCGCCGGTATCATCTCTTCGATTATTATGGGGCGGACGACGCCGAACGGGTTATCATCTGCATGGGTTCCATGAGCCAGACGGCAGAAGAGGTAGTCGACGCATTAACGGCCAGAGGCGAAAAAGTGGGCGTCGTCACAGTACATCTGTACCGTCCGTTCTCGCTGAAGCATTTCTTTGCCGTTATTCCGAAAACTGTGAAAGTTATTACGGTGCTGGATCGCGTAAAAGAAATCAACGCTCAGGCGGAGCCGCTGTATATGGACGTCAAGACGGCTTTCTACAATGCCGACGTTAAGCCTATCATAGTCGGCGGCCGCATTGGCATCGGCGGGAAAGATATCCGGCCGTCTCATATAAACGACGTCTTTGAAAATATGAAGCAGGATGCACCTAAGGATCATTTTACCGTAGGCATTATCGACGATATGAACGGCACGGGATTGCCCCATAATGAAGACGTTGTTCAGATTAAGCATCCGCAAATCAGCGAATGTAAATTCTGGGGGTTAGGTTCGGACGAAACGGTAGGAGCCAATAAGAGCGCTGTCAAGATCATCGGAGATAATACGAATAAATACGCGCAGGCCTATTTTGCTTATGACTCGAAAAAATCCGGCGGTATTACCGTATCCCATTTGCGGTTCGGCGATATTCCCATTCGTCTGACCTATCTCATCGACCAGGCCGATTACGTATCGTGTTCGCAGCAGTCGTACGTCCATAAGTACAATGTACTGAATGGATTAAAGAAAAAAGGTATTTTCCTGGAAGCCTGACGAATTAGAAGAACACCTTCCGGCGTCTATGAAGCGGTACCTTGCACGGAAGGAAATACAATTTTATACGCTGAACGCCGTAGGTCTCGCCCGTGAAATCGGCCTCGGCAACCGCACGAATATGATTATGCAGGCCGCTTTCTTTACCTTATCCGGCATTATTCCCATTGAAGACGCCGTAATGTATTTGAAAAACTCTGTGCAGGCGACGTACGGCAAAAAAGGCGACGACGTCGTGGCCATGAACTTTAAAGCGATTGAAAAGGGCGTAACGGAGTTGGTAAAAATTGATATTCCCGCTGCATGGGCCGACGCTGTTGATGTGATGCGTCCGACAGAGGAAGATGTCCCGGCTTATGTCAAAGATTTCCTCATTCCGGTAAATCGTCTGGAAGGCGACGACGTGCCTGTCAGCAGAATGGTTCCCATGGAGGACGGCTCCTATCCTATCGGCACGGCAGCTTATGAAAAGCGCGGTGTATCTATCTTTGTTCCCAAGTGGGATGCGGCGAAGTGTATTCAGTGCAATCAATGCGCTATGGTTTGTCCTCACGGCTGCATCCGCCCAATATTGTTGACGGCCGGAGAAAAAGCGGCGGCTCCGGTAACTATTGCAACGAAACAGGCCGTCGGGGCGGCAAATTATGAATTTTACATGGCGATTTCCGTACTGGACTGCACGGGATGCCAGAACTGCGTCAACGTGTGCCCGGCGAAGGAAAAAGCCCTTTCTATGCAGATTCTTTCAGAAGAAAGCGAAGAAGCCGTCCTTTGGAAGTACACGGCCGAGCTGCCGCAGAAGGCCAATCCGTTCAGCAAATGGACCGTTAAAGGCAGTCAATTTGAAAAGCCGTTGTTTGAATTCTCTGGCGCTTGCGCAGGCTGCGGCGAAACGCCGTATATCAAGCTGCTGACGCAGTTGTACGGCGACCGCATGTTGGTTGCGAATTCTGCCGGATGCGCTCATGTATTTTCCGGCAGCGTGCCGTCCTCGCCGTATACGACAGATGCCAAAGGCCACGGACCGGCTTGGAACAGCTCGCTTTTTGAAGATACGGCGGAATTTGGCTTAGGCTTATTCAGCGGCACGCGGCAGATCCAGCGGCAGATGGCTTCGGCGGCCCGCAATGCTATTGCGCTGCATCTCAGCGATGAGTTGGATCAGGTGTTGTCGGATTGGCTGGATCATCAGTACGTATCGGAAGGGACGAGAGAGCGGGCTGAAGCCGTATTGGCAGCTATTGGTAACATAGAGAATCTGCCGAAGCCCTTGCAGGATTTAGCCGACAATAAGGATTACCTCGTAGCACAAAGCCAATGGCTCATCGGCGGCGACGGCTGGGCTTACGACATCGGCTACGGCGGCTTGGATCATGTATTGGCCCAGGGTGAAAATATCAACGCCCTCGTGCTCGATACGGAGGTCTACTCCAATACGGGTGGTCAGGCTTCCAAATCCACGCCTTTTGCAGCCATCGCCAAATTTGCCGCCGGCGGCAAGGCGACGAAGAAGAAAGACTTAGGCCGCATGTTCATGTCCTACGGCTACATATACGTCGCGCAGATCGCTATGGGTGCGGACAAGGCCCAAACTCTTAAAGCGCTGGCTGAAGCGGAAGCCTATCCGGGTCCGTCTATCGTCATCGCCTATTGCCCATGTATTAATCACGGCATCAAGTCGGGGATGAGCAGCAGCCAGGAAGAACAGAAAAAAGCCGTCGAATGCGGATATTGGTCGTTATACCGGTATAATCCTTTGCTGGCGCAGGAAGGGAAAAATCCTTTTATGATGGATTCGAAACCGCCGACGGGAAACTTCCGGGAATTCCTGATGAACGAAGTACGCTTTGCTTCTCTTATGAAAGTGAAACCTGATGTAGCAGAAGAATTGTTTAAGAAAACAGAGCAAGACGCCATGGATAGACTCGCCTATTATCAGTCGCTGGTTTCAAAATAGGCGTATAAAAGAATCGGCGCCGCCGTCGTTGCGGGATGAGGGCGGCGCGCCGGTTCCCTAAGTATCGTTTGAGAGAGGATGGTATCTATGTATCACTTTGCAGATCGCCGGTCGACAGAAGCCATGGAAAAGACAGGCGTTATCATGAATAATTTATTCAGCGCTATGAGCGACCCTACGTTAGTTTCGTTTGGCGGGGGCTCGCCGGCAAAGGAAGCGCTGCCCGTTGAAATTTTGCAGCGTATTTCCCAAGATGTGTTCCGACGGGATAGCCGGGGCGTAGAAGCCTTGGCGTATGGACAGACCCAGGGTTTGACAGACCTGCGCGAGATCATCGTCACGCAGTTGTTAGCGCCTAAAGGCGTGCAGACGAAGATTGAAAACGTCATGATTACTGCCGGCGGATTGGAATCTATGAATCTCATGTGTCAGGTATTTATCAATCCTGGCGACGTGATCCTGGTGGAAGATCCGACCTTCGTGCACTGTACGATGATTTTTCAGATGTTTGGAGCCAAGTGCGTTCCTTGCTCGATGGATGCTCATGGACTGGTCATGGAAGAGGTAGAAGAAAAAATCAAGCAGTATCATCCTAAATTTATCTACACTATCCCGACGTTCCACAATCCGACGGGCATTACGTTGGCGCAGGAACGGAGGCAGAAGCTGGCCGAATTGGCGGAAACGTACGACGTCGTAGTCCTTGAAGACGATCCGTACCGCGATATTCGTTACAGCGGCTACGACTTATTGCCTATCAAAGCCTTTGACAAGGTAGGAAACGTGGTGCTGGCCAATAGTTTTTCTAAGATTTTCTCGCCGGGCAGCCGCCTTGGCTATATTGTCGCCGACGAGCAAATTATGGCGAAGCTGTTCGACGCTAAAATGGCGACTAATTCGCACAGCAGTAAAATTGCCGAAGTCCTTTGCGCCGAATTTTTTAAACAGGGATATTATCCTGACCATTTGAAGAAGATCTGCCAAATATATCGGGAGCGGCGCGACGCCATGATGGAAAGCCTGGATGCCTATTTCCCGGCCGGAACGAAGCATACCTATCCGGACGGCGGTTTATTTACCTGGGTTGAATTGCCGGGAGGCATTAATACGACGGAACTCTTGGCGGAATCGGTCAAACATTGCCGCGTGGCCTTTGTCGCTGGCGAAGGATTTTTTGTAGACGGAAACGGAAAGGGCAGCAACGCCATGCGCATGAGTTTCGGCAACGTTCCTGTCGACGTTATCCGCAGTTCGATTAAGACGTTGGGAGACTATATTTGCGCGAAGTTATGAGCCGTAGTTTTAGCGAAGTCGAATAGAGGAGGCGGTTTTTGATGACGAATCTCTGGAATTTGCTTGACGAGTTAAAATCTGAACAATACCGGTGGGTGGATTTATCTCATCCGTTTAGCGTCGATGCGCCTCATTGGCGCGGCTTCGGCGAATTGGAAGTAAAAACGGTTTATGAATTTGGACCGGACTGCCCGTTTCATGCCGATAGATATAATATTCCGGCAGGTCAATTTGGAACGCATGTCGATGCGCCTTGTCATTTTAATAAAGGGTTCCGCACGCTGGATCAAATGGGGTTAACGGAAATGGCCTATCCGTTGGTCGTCGTGGATAAGTCTGACGCTTGCATGGCAAATCCCGATTATGAGTTAACCGTCGGCGATTTACAAGAATGGGAAGCTGAACATGGCATCATACCGAAAGGAGCCTTTGTCGCGTTTCGTTCTGATTGGTCTAAGCGAAGGGATTTAAATAATTATGATGAGATGGGAGAGCCTCATTATCCAGGCTGGTCCCTGGAGGCGCTGCAGTGGCTTGTGGAAGAACGCCATATCGGCGCGATTGGGCACGAGTCGAGCGATACCGATGCGCCGGCGGCTAAGACCGGCTTGATTTGCGAGACATATATCTTAAAGACTGACCGTTTACAAGTCGAGCTGATGGCGAATCTTGACAACGTTCCCGCGGCAGGAGCTATTATTTTCGTGACCTTTTTAAATGTTGTAGGCGGATCAGGATTCCCGGCGAGAGTGTTTGCGATTTGTCCGAAATGAGGGAAAGCAGGCCGATATATTTTGGATTAGCCGGATTTCTTTGCTTTATATATGATTTTTCTGTAAAAAGCCCCGCGACGTGTAGTCAAGCGGGGCTTTTTGTGCTATACTCTATGAGTTACGAACTAACTATACTTATAATTATTTGACATAGGAGAGAGGACATTAGATGGAACGTCAAGATATTCGCAATATTGCAATTATTGCCCACGTTGACCATGGCAAAACGACATTGGTCGACGCAATGCTTAAGCAGAGCCACGTTTTCCGCACCAATGAAAAGGTTGCCGAACGAGTCATGGACTCCGGCGATATCGAACGGGAACGAGGCATTACGATCCTGTCCAAAAACACGTCCGTTATGCATGAAGGCGTCAAGATCAATATCGTCGACACGCCGGGCCATGCCGATTTCGGCGGCGAAGTAGAACGTGTTCTGAATATGGTCGACGGCGTACTGTTGCTCGTCGACGCCTTCGAAGGCCCTATGCCGCAGACGAAATACGTACTGCGCAAGGCCCTGGAACAGAATTTGAAGCCTATCGTAGTTATCAATAAAATCGACAAGCCCGAAGCCCGCGTTTCGGAAGTCGAAGACGAAGTACTGGAACTGTTCATGGAATTGGAAGCCAACGACGAACAGCTCGATTTCCCGGTCATTTACGCAAACGGCCGCGACGGCATCGCCAAGTATTCCATGGACGACGACAGCACCGATTTGGAACCGCTGTTTAAAACCATCATTAAATACTGCCCCTGCCCCAAAGGCGATATCGACGGCCCGCTGCAGTTCATGGTTACGACCCTGGATTACGACGATTACGTCGGTAAAATCGCTATCGGCCGTATCGTCCGCGGCCGCCTCCGTCCGAACCAGAACGTCGTTATTACCGACGGCGAAGGCCAGCGCCGCGCTAAGGTAGGCCGCGTATATACGTACGAAGGCCTGAAGCGGACGGAAACGGAAGAAGCCGCTATGGGCGATATCGCCTGCATCATCGGCATTCCCGACCTCAAGATCGGCGAAACCGTAGCCGACCCGCAGAATCCGGAAGCCTTGCCGAAAATCAACATCGACGAACCAACTTTGTCGATGATTTTCTACGTCAACGACAGCCCCTTCGCCGGCCAGGAAGGCGAATTTGTCACGAGCCGCCACCTCCGCGACCGCTTGTTCCGCGAAGTGCAGACCAACGTGTCTCTCCGCGTCGAAGAAACGGACAGCGCCGACGCCTTTAAGGTATCGGGCCGCGGCGAACTGCACATTGCCGTCCTCATCGAAGAAATGCGCCGCGAAGGCTATGAAATGCAGATCGGCAAGCCCAGCGTCATTACGAAGGAAATCAACGGCCAGAAATGCGAACCGCTGGAAGCCCTGACCATCGACGTACCGCAGGAATTCATGGGCTCCGTCATGGAAAAACTCGGCACCCGCAAGGCGGAAATGGTCAACATGGTCGACATCGCCGGCTACACGCGCCTGGAATTCATCATTCCGGCTCGCGGCCTTATCGGCTTCCGCAGCGAATTCCTCACGGCCACGAAGGGCAACGGCATCATGTATCACGTCTTCCACGGCTATGCTCCCTGGAAGGGCGAAATCCCCGGCCGTACGCGCGGCAGCTTAGTTGCCTTTGAATCGGGCACGACGACGGGCTACGGCATTTTCAACCTGCAGGACCGCGGCGACATGTTCATCTCGCCGGCTCAGGAAATTTACCTCGGCCAGGTCGTAGGCGAAAGCAACCGCGACGTCGATATCGACGTAAACCCCTGCAAGAAAAAACACCTTACCAATACGCGTTCCTCCGCGTCGGACGAAGCGCTCCGCCTCGTTCCGCCCCGCGTCATGGGCTTGGAAAAATCGCTCGAATGGATCAACGACGATGAACTCGTCGAAGTTACGCCGAAGAGCATCCGCATCCGTAAAGCCATTTTGGACAAACACGACAGAAAGAAAGCGATGCGCAAAGCGCAGCAGTAATCGCCTCGTTACCGAAGCAGCCTTCCGAACATCCGTCGGGAGGCTGCTTTTTGTCAATGCTAAAGGATTTCTAAACAACTCTAAACTGCTTCTAAATAAATTTTTAACAAATAATGATTATTAAAAATATTGACAATGGGGCGGAAGTATGTAATAATTTAAGTGTAAAAACTACTGCAACTAAAAACACTAGGAGGTATTAGAATATGAAAAAGAAAATGGGAACTATCTTAGCGGTATTAGCTGTAAGTGCAATGGGATTTTCGACGGCGTTTGCCAGCATGAGCGCGCAGGATGCAGAAAACATCGTGTTGAAAGAATATCCGGGCGCTACGATTCATAGAGTAGACCGCGATTACGACGACGGCCGCAGAGTATATGAAGTAGATTTCAGAACCGACAGTATCTGGGACGGCGAATTGACCATTGACGCCGACACGGGCAAGATTTTAGAACGGAAAGAAAAATACTAAGATATAGTCTGTAGGGGGAATGATGATGAAAAAGAAATTGAGCGCATTGCTGGCTCTTGCAGCTGTGACATGCATGGGCGTCGTACCGGCCTTCGCCATCAGCATGCAGGATGCGGAACAGATTGTTAAAAACGAATATCCCGGTGCGGTGATCCACCGCGTAGAACGGGATTATGACAATGGCCGCAAGGTCTACGAAATTGATTTCCAGAGTGATAAAGTCTGGGACGGAGATCTTACGATTGACGCCGAAACGGGCAGAATTTTGGAACGAGATATCGATAATGACCGTGACTGCGACCGCCGCCATCGCCACAACCGTCACTGCAGCGATTGGTAACAGGTACCGGCAAGTATAAGATATAAAAAGAACGGATTCATCAGGATAGGCCTGCGGGCCTGGTCTTGATGAATCCGTTTTTTGCTGTTAAGAACGTTGCCGGATGATTTTACAACGTCAGGGTATGATACAGGCTGCCGTCCATGGTTTTCCATTGGCATTCGTCGGCCGTCATGATCATATATCCGGCAGGCGAGTTTTCCTTGGGCAGGGAAATCGAGCCGGGGTTCAGATATAAGTTGCCGTTTCCGAAGGGTTCCCAGGCCGGCACGTGCGTGTGGCCGTGAAGCAGGATGTCGCCGGCGCTGAGGGGAGGCGGAGCCGCCGTGCTGAAGACGTCGCCGTGCGTCGCGAAGACCGTCCGCTTTCCTAAATAGAGAAGGGCATAGCTGGCCATGATGGGAAATTCCAGCACCATCTGGTCGACAGCCGCGTCGCAGTTTCCCTGTACGCAGAGGATGCGGTCCTTTTCAGCGTTCAGCATGGCGGCTACGTCTTTGGGACAGTATTCTTTCGGCAAGTCGTTGCGCGGACCGTGATATAAAATATCACCTAACAGAACTAATTTCTGTGCCTCCTCGCGGCGAAAGGCATCCAGCAATCTGCGGCAGCAGTATGCGGAGCCGTGAATGTCTGAAGCAATCATGAGTTTCATCGTCGTACCTCCTATATATACATGAGGATATTACAGTTTAAAATTATGTTTGAAATATTCCCGGTCTTCCGGCAGCATGCGGTGCAGCTGGCTGTCCTGCTCTGTTATCCTGCGCACAGGGCGGCAGGGATTGCCGTAAGCCAGATACCCGTCGGGAATGTCCTTGGTGACGATGCTGCCGGCGCCGATGACGACGTTGTCGCCGATGCGCACGCCGCCCAGGACGGTGACGTTGCAGGCCAGCCAGACGTTATGGCCGATATGGATGTCTTCGGCGTACTCGGCCATGGTCATGCGCCCCTCATTGTCGAGACCGAGCCGTTCCTGCGGCAGAAGGGGATGATTCGTTGCCATAAGCGATACATTGGGGCCGAAGCAGACGTTGTCGCCGATATAGATGCGGGCGTCATCCATGACGGTGAGGTTGAAGTTGGCGAAGAAATTTTCGCCAATAAAGGTATGGCAGCCGTAATTGAATTGAATGGGACCCTGGAAATAGTAAACTGTTCCGATAGATCCGATAAATTCCTTGATGATGGGCTGCCGCAGCGGGTCATACTCGTCCATCTGATTGAACCGCAGACAGGCATTATGAGCTTTATGCTTCATTGCGACAAGTTCCGGCGCCCGGTTATTGAAAATATAGCCGGCAAAAATTTTTTCTTCTTCTGTCACGTCTGACACCTCCTGATACATTATGCATAATACTATAGTACGTCATTTTGCAGCGGGAAGCAACTGAATGGCAGCGCTTCCTCTGGCACGGCAATGGCAAACATGATATAGTATATATTGTCTGATTGGAAACTATTAGGAGGTTTTGTATGTATACATCCGTTTTATTTGATTTAGACGGCACGCTGACCGATTCGAAGGAAGGAATCATCAAGTCCGTTGAATATGCCCTCATACAGATGGGCGAAACGACGGAAGGCCGGCTGGATCAGCATATTATCGTCGGGCCGCCGCTGGTTACGACGTTTCGCGAGACCTTTGGATTTTCCGAGGAAAAGGCGCTGGAAACGTATGCTCATTTCCAGCAGCGATACAGCACGATAGGCAAGTTTGAAAACCGGGCCTTCGACGGTATCGTCCCCATGCTGCAGCGCCTGCAGGAACAGGGCGTACGCTCTTTTGTCGCTACGTCCAAGCCGGAAGTTCACGCCAGGGCTATCTGCGAAAAATTCGGCATCGCGCCGTACGTCGAAATGATTGCCGGCCCGGCTGTAGGCGGCACGGACACGAAGGCCGATATTATTCGCCGCATTTTGCAGCATATCGGCCCGGACGAAGCGAAACGGGCCGTCATGGTCGGCGACAGGCAGTATGATGTCTGCGGAGCCCGCGAGACGGGACTGCCGGTCATCGTCGTCGGCTACGGCTACGGCAGCGAAGAGGAACGGCGGCAGTTTCCGCCGGATTTTTTCGTTTCTTCCGTATCGGAGTTAGAAGCCCTTATTTTACAATAATATAAATAGTGTCGCAATTATAACAGAGAAAAGAGGAATGTTGATGAAATTAGAAACAGGGACTGTGCTGCATGGATTTCGCGTGAACCGCACGGTCTTCGTCAAGGAGCTGGAAAGCCAGGCCTATGAAATGGAGCATCTCCAGTCGGGAGCGCGTGTATTATATATTCAAAATGAAGACGATAACAAGGTATTTTCCATTTCCTTCCGCACGACGCCGTCGGACAGCACCGGCGTGCCTCATATCTGCGAGCACTCCGTGTTGTGCGGCTCGCGGAAATTTCCGCTGAAGGAACCCTTTGTCGAATTGGTCAAGGGTTCGCTGAATACGTTTCTGAACGCCATGACCTTTCCCGACAAGACGATGTATCCCGTAGCCAGCCGGAATGCCGTCGATTTTAAAAATCTGATGGATGTGTATCTGGACGCTGTCTTTTTCCCGAATATGCTGACGGACGAACAGGTTCTCATGCAGGAAGGCTGGCATTACGAGCTGGAATCGCCTGACGCACCCCTGACGTACTGCGGCGTCGTATATAATGAAATGAAAGGAGTGTTCTCGTCTCCCGACTCACAGCTCGAACGGCGGGTCATGGAAAACTTGTTCCCCGACACGACATACGGCGTCGAATCAGGCGGTGATCCCGATGATATTCCCAACTTGACGCAGGAAGCCTTTGAAGCTTTCCATGCCAAGTATTATCACCCGGCGAACAGCTATATCTTCCTGTACGGCGATATGGATATCGACGCGACGCTGGCCTTCATAGACGGCGAATACCTGAGCAAGTTTACGAAGGAGCAGATTGATTCGGCTATCAGCCGTCAGGCTCCGGTGCCGTCCGTCGTCAAGACGTATCCGTACGGCATTGCCAAGGAAGAAAAAACGGAGCATAAGACGCTGCACAGCCTGACCTACGTCGTCGACGACGCCCTGGATCCGACACTGGGCCTGGCCTTCAAGGTTTTGACGTACGTCCTGCTGCTGTCGCCGGCTGCGCCTTTGAAAAAGGCCCTCGTCGACGCCGGCGTGGGCAAGGATATTTCCGGCGATTTCCAGGACGGATTGCTTCAGCCCTTATGGGGAATTTCCATCAACGGCTCCGACCCGGACAAGCAGGATAAGATACTGCCTGTCGTCCGCCGCGTGCTGGGCGATATGGTGAAGGAAGGCATCGACAAGACGCTGCTGGAAGGTGCGCTGAACCGCATCGAATTTACGCTTCGCGAAGCCGATTTTGCCGGCCGTCCCAAGGGATTGATTTACGGTATCCGCTGCATGGATTCGTGGCTCTATGACGGCGATCCGTTAGCGCCGCTGGCCTATGAAGGGGCACTGAAGGTCTTGCGCGATGGCATAGAAACGGGCTATTATGAACATATTTTGCAGAAATACGTCTTGGATAATACGTATTACGCCCTTATTTCCCTCGTGCCGGAACAGGGATTGACAGAACGGCACGACGCCGAGCTGGCTGAAAAGCTGGCGGCCTATAAGGCGACGCTGACGGAGGACGACATTGCCGGCATCATGGCGGCGACGGAGGCTTTGAAAAAACGGCAGGCGACGCCGGATTCGCCGGAAGCGCTGCTGTCTATTCCGACCCTTTCGCGGGATGATTTGGAACATAAAGCGGAAACGATTGTCATGCATGAAGAAGAAATGGGTACTGTCCGTCTCTGCCATGTTCCCGACGTAACCAATGGCATTACGTACATCAATGCATATTTTGATCTTCATGGCATTACAGCAGAAGAACTGCCGTATGTATATTTGCTGAGCGATATTTTAGGCGATTTGGATACAAAGAAACACACCTACAGTGAATTGGCGTCTCTCATCGACTTGCATACCGGCGGTATTGACAGCACTGTTTCGGCCTTTTCGGATCGGGAAAACAACAAGAATTACGTTCCCGTATTCAAATTTAAGGCGAAAGCCCTGAGCAAACAGATAGACAAACTCGTCGGCCTGCTGAAGGAAATTTCCCTCAATACGGTCTTTACGAACGAAGAACGGCTGATCGAGCTGATTGAAGAAACGAAGGCCGGTTGGGATATGGACGCCTTCCGTCGCGGACATATCATCGTCATGCACCGCGTCTTGTCTTATACGTCGCCGGTTGAAGCCTTCTGCAATGCCGGGGAATTTTCGTACTACCAGTTTATCAGTCAGACAGCGTCCAGCATCCGCGAGAACTGCGGTGAGGTTGCTGCCAAGCTGCAGGCAGTTATGGACAAAATATTCGTCCGTGCCGGTCTGATTATTGAAGTTACCTGCAGCGACGAGGAAAAAAAGGCAGCTGCAGCTGTATTGCCGAAGTGGCTGGAGGCCTTGCCTCAGGGCGAGCGCCGCACGGGCTTGTGCGATTTTGTCATGGAACAGAAGAACGAAGGTATTATGACCAGCGGCAAGGTGCAGTACGTTGCCAAAGGAGGCAATTTCCGCGACCATGGCTATACGTACGTCGGCTCGCTCATGGTATTGGATACGATCCTGCAATATGGGTATTTATGGACGAAGATACGGGTGCAGGGCGGTGCGTACGGCGCTTTTACCCGGATCTACGACAACGGCGACATGGTATTCTGCTCCTACCGAGATCCTAACCTAGGCAGTACGGTTCAGGCTTATGACGAGCTGGCAGACTATTTGGAAACCTTCGACGTGTCTGAACGGGAAATGACGAAATACGTCATCGGCACGCTGAGCCGCATCGACGTGCCCCTTACGCCGTCCCTGCGCGGCGATAAAGCCATGAACCGCTACTTTACGGGGACGACGCCGGACGTAGCTCAGAAACGCCGGGATCAGCTGCTGGCGACGACGGCCGCCGATATCCGGGCACTGGCTCCCTTGATTCGCTCGGTCATGGAAGACGGCAATCTCTGCGTCATGGGCGGCGAAGGGAAAATCCGCGAGGAAGCGAGCTTGTTCGGCAGTCTCGTGTCGCTTCCTGATTAGGTCGTGAACCCATGAGAGGTCGTTTTGCGCCCAGCCCGACGGGGTACATGCATTTGGGAAACGCGTGGACGGCGTTTTTGTGCTGGCTTCAGGTCCGGCAAGCCGGCGGCACGCTGGTCCTGCGCATGGAAGACGTCGATGAGCAGCGGTCGAAAAAAGAATTTGCCGACGCCCTGATGCGGGACCTGCAGTGGCTGGGGCTGACCTGGGACGAAGGTCCCGATAGAGGCGGATCGTCCGGGCCGTATACGCAGCAGGAACGATATAATCTGTATGATGCCGCGCTGTCGGCGCTACAGCGCGGCGGCCTGCTGTACCCCTGCTATTGCAGCCGGGCCAGATTGCAGGCCATCGGCGCGCCCCACGCCGGCGAGCGCAGCGTGTATGACGGGCATTGCTATGGCATGACGGCGGCGGAACGGGCCGCGATGCAGAAAGACCCGTCGTGGCGTGTTCACGTACCACCTGCCGCTGTGTCGTTCTGCGACGGCGTGTATGGCCGGCAGGAGGCCTATTTGCCGAGGGCCTGCGGCGATTTCGTCGTACGGCGGGCCGATGGCTTGTACGCTTATCAGCTGGCCGTGTCCGTTGACGACGGGATGATGGGTATTACTCACGTCCTGCGGGGCCGCGACTTGCTGTCGTCGACGGCGCAGCAGATTTGGCTCATCGAATACCTAGGCTATCCTGCACCACAGTATACCCACGTGCCCATGCTGATCGACGGCGAAGGCCGCCGTTTGTCGAAGCGGCAGCAGGGCATTACGATAGAGAGCCTGCGGGATGGCGGAGCCGACCGCGACAGCGTATTGTCCTATTTGGCGTACAAAGGCGGTCTGGTATCCGAAAGGGCCTGCTATCCGCTGGAAGAGTTGGCGCGATGCTGCGATTTGACGGCGCTGCGCCAGGAGGATATCGTCATAGACGACGATGTAATGCAGGCCATTTGCGCCGTATAAACTCAATATAATATGAATTTGTGTCTATTCTTTTTAATCACCATGCAGCCCGCATGGTGATTTTTTATATATAGTTCCTGCGAATGAGCTGATATTTGTTGTCACAAGGTGTTGAAATGTGGTAAAATGTGGTGAAAAGTGAAAGCGACGGGAAGGAGATGACGACAAGATGTTCATGGGAGAATATTCGCATACGATCGATGCGAAGGGCCGCGTGATTCTGCCTGCTAAATTCCGCGATGAATTGGGCTCTTCCTTCGTAGTTACCCGTGGACTGGAAGGTTGTCTCTCCGTGTATACGATGGAAGCGTGGATTAATTTGGCCAACGGCATGAAAAAGCTGAAGGCTTCGAAGGAAAATGTCCGGGCTTTCAAGCGCTTTTTGTTTGGCAGCGCTGCCGAGGTTGAATTTGACCGGCAGGGACGCATTCTGATTCCGGGGACGCTGCGCGAGTACGCCCAGTTGAAAAAGGACGTGACCATACTGGGGACGGGCGATAAGATAGAGATCTGGGCCCAGAAGGCGTACGAAGAATATGCGGCCAAGATCGTTCCGGATATGGAAGAGATTGCCGAAAGTCTGGATGAATCTCTGGATATTGAGTTTTAGGAGGTATTATGGCGTTTCATCATGTTAGCGTTCTCCGCGAGGAAACGATTGACAATCTTATAGGAAATCCCAGCGGGGTTTACGTAGACTGTACCCTCGGCGGCGGCGGCCACTCCCATGCGTTGGCGGAGCGGCTGAACGACGACGGCTTGCTCATCGGTCTCGATCAGGACGCCGACGCCATTGCCGCGGCGACGAAGCGGCTGGAAGATACGACGTGTCGTCATATTCTGGTGCAGCGTAATTTCAGTCAGTTGTCCGACGTTCTCGACGAGCTGGGAATCGATGCCGTCGACGGCGTTATGTTTGATTTAGGCGTATCCAGCTATCAGCTCGACACGCCGGAACGGGGCTTTTCATACATGCAGGACGGCCCGCTGGACATGCGCATGGACCGCAGCCGTGGCAAAAGCGCCTACGACGTAGTCAATTCGTACAGCGAAGGCGAATTATACCGCATTATTAAGGAGTACGGCGAAGAACGATGGGCCAAGCGCATCGCTTCCTTTATCGCCGCCGCCCGCAAAGAAAAGGCCATTGAGCGGACTGGCGAGCTCGTCTCGATTATTAAAAAGGCTATTCCCGCCGGCGCCCGAAAGGACGGCCCCCATCCGGCCAAGCGGACCTTTCAGGCCATCCGCATCGAAGTCAACGACGAACTCGGCATTCTGCGCAATGCGCTGGAAAGCGCGGCCAACCGGCTTAAGCCCGGGGGACATATATGCGTCATCACCTTCCATTCGCTAGAAGACCGCATTACAAAGCAAACGCTGAAATTATTGGCTACGGACTGCATCTGCCCGCCGGATATTCCCGTGTGCACATGCCATCATAAGGCCATACTGAAAGCGAAGCGGCAGGCTATTTCTCCGTCTCCGGAAGAACTGGAGCAGAATCCGCGTGCCCGGAGCGCCAAGCTGCGTGTCGGAATTCGAAAATAATATTTATACGGTACTGGTAGTAATTCGTCGAATGGATGTGATATAATATGTTGTCCAGAAAAGCAGGATACATACGGTATGCAGAGCAGAGGCAGGAGGCGGTTCCGGCCGACAGGAATTTTTCGGGCCTTATCCTGCGTACCTTGTCGGTAGTAGGGCTGATTTGCTTTTTTTTGCTGACATATATTGCCTTATCTGCGGCTAAAACTGATTATGGTTATGCGCTGATGAATGAAAAAAGACAGGTGCAGGCACTGCAGCGTGAAAATGAGAACTTACGCGTTGATATCGCCAAGCTGGACGCACCTGAGCGGATATATACGGTCGCTACGAAACAGCTGGGCATGGTTGCACCGACGTATGTGCTGTACGGCGGCCAGTCGTCCGATCCCCAGAAGGAAGCAGCCCATACAGGCCGATAATATGATGACATCAGCAGCCTTTACCCAAGGCTGCTATTGTTGTTTGCTTTAATAGAAATGAGTATGCGTACATACAGATTGCGAGGAGGATGTTTGAGGATGAAAACAGTAAGCGAACTTTGCAAGCAAATTAAGGGCATATACAACGTAGAAGGCAACGTAGAAACGCCGATTACGGGCATCGCCGCCGATTCTCGGGAAATCGAGCCGGGAAATTTATTCGTATGCATTTCCGGCGTTCACGTCGACGGCGCTTCCTTTGCCGTCCAGGCTGTGGAAAAAGGCGCCGTTGCCGTCTTGACGACGAAGCATTTGGAATTGCCTAAGGGTACCGTGCAGATCCGGGTGCCGGATATTCACCATGCGCTGGAAGACATGGTTCCCTATTTCTATGATTATCCCGGCCGCAAGATGCGCATGATTGGCGTAACCGGCACGAACGGCAAGACGACGACGACCCATATCATCGCCCATATTCTGCGGGCTGCCGGCCATCATGTCGGCGTTCTCGGCACGATTCATGCGCTCATTGATGATGAAGAGCTGCCTATTCACAACACGACGCCCGATGTCGTCGAGCTGCAGCGCTTCCTGGCGCTCATGTATGAAAAAGGCATGACCCACGTCGTCATGGAAGTATCGAGCCATGCCCTGGCCCTGCATCGCGTGGCCGGCATTGAATTCGATACGGCCGTATTTACGAATTTGACGCAGGATCATCTCGATTTTCACAAGACGATGGAAGACTACGTAGCCGCTAAGGCCAAGTTATTCAAGGGCTTATCTTTCCGTGAGCATGTCAAGGATAATAAGACGGCCATTGTCAATATCGATGATCCATGGTCCAAGGATATTCTCAAGGCCTGCCAGTGCAAGGTTCTGACCTACGGCGTAGAAAAAGAAGCCGACTTGAGAGGGTCGAATCTGAACGTCGAATTGAAGAAATCGTCCTTCGACGTGACCGGGCCTTTCGGCAACGTTCATCTGAATATGAATATTACCGGCTTATTCAACGTATATAATACGCTGGCAGCTATCGGCGCGGCTCATGCCGAAGGCGTCGATACGGAAATTATCGACAGCGCTATACAGACCTTCCATTCCGTAGCAGGCCGTTTTGAGCTCGTCGAAGTCGGTCAGGATTTTGCTATCGTCGTCGATTACTCCCATACGCCGGACAGCCTGGAAAAGGCCTTGACGACAGCCCGGGCCATGCATCCGAACCGTATTTTAGCCGTCTTCGGCTGCGGCGGCGACCGCGACCGGACGAAGCGCCCCATTATGGGCAAGATTGCGGCAGAACACGCCGACATTCCCATCGTCACGTCGGACAATCCCCGTTCGGAAGACCCGGACGCTATTGTCGCTGAAGTGGAAGCCGGCGTAAAGCAGGGCCTCAAGCCGGGCCAGCATCACGAAGTCATCGTCGACCGCCGTTCGGCTATCCAGAGAGCCGTCGAACTGGCGCAGACCGGCGACATCATCGTCATTGCCGGAAAAGGCCATGAAACGTATCAGATTTTAAAAGACGGCACGATTCACTTCGACGATCGCGAAGAAGCGCGCAAGGCCGTGCTGGCGTTAAAGGGGCGATAAGAAAATGGCTTCCTTTACGAAGACAGAAATACAAGAGGCGACGGGAGCGTCCGTCGCCGTCAGCGGCGAAAAGACCTTATTTTCCGGCGTGGAAACAGATACGCGGGTTATCGGCAGGGACGCTTTATTCGTAGCCCTCAAGGGCGAGCGGTTCGACGGCCATGATTTTGTCGGCAAAGCCGTGCAGCAGGGCGCGGCCGGCGCCATCGTATCCGAAATGCGGGATGAATACAGAGAGTACGGTATTGCTGTTTTTGTCGCAGACGATACGCTGAAGGCCTATCAGGATTTGGCCCGTTTCCATCGCCGCCGGTTTTCCATTCCCGTCGTAGCCGTAACGGGCTCTGTTGGCAAGACGTCGACGCGCAATATGATTGCCTCCGTCCTGTCTCAGAAATACGACGTGCTGCAGACGGAAAAAAATTTCAACAACGAAATTGGCCTGCCGCGCACGCTGCTGCAGCTGACGGAACGGCACGAAGCCTGCGTCGTCGAAATGGGGATGCGCGGCTTGGGACAGATTGCCGAACTGGCGGCTATTGCCGAACCGACTGTCGGCGTCGTAACGAACGTCGGCAAGAGCCATATTGAGCTTCTGGGGTCGCAGGAAAACATCGCCAAGGCGAAGAGCGAGCTTGTCCTGGCCCTGGATGAAAAGGGTACGGCCGTATTGAATACCGATGATCCCTTTGTAGCCCCGATGGCCGCCCTATGCCGCGGCAGCGTGCTGACCTACGGCACGGAGGCGAGCGACGATATCTGGGCCGAGCAGATTGCTGTAAGCAAGCAGGGTGTAACCTTTACCTGCCACTGCGGCGGCGATGTCTTTGCGGCGCAGATTCCGGCGATCAGCCGGCACCACGCCTATAACGGATTGGCAGCGGCTGCCGTCGGCCGCTTGACAGGCCTTTCGGCCGAAGAAATCCAGCGCGGCCTGGCGGCGTATAAAGGCGTGTCTATGCGGGAAGAGCTGATTTCCTTGGCGCCGTATACGTTTATCAACGACGCTTATAACGCTAATCCGGCTTCTATGGGCGCAGCTGTCCGCTCTCTGGATGCCTTGACGACAGGACGGAAAATCGCCGTACTGGGCGGCATGCTGGAATTAGGCGACTGGGCACGGGAGGAGCATGAAGCCATAGGCCGTGATATCGCCTCGTCGGGTATCGACGTCCTCATCACCATGGGCGAGCTGGCCGGATATATTGCCGGCGCGGCGAGAGAAGGCGGCATGAAGCAGGTTTACACGACTGCAACGCACGACGAATGCGCCGCCTGTCTGAAAGAACTGCTGCAGCCGGGAGATACGGTGCTGCTGAAAGGGTCCCGCGGGTTTGCCATGGAAAAAATACTGTCATATTTCGAAAGGAAGTCATGTGAATGTTAAATACGCTGATATTTGGATTCGCCGTCAGCCTGGTCATCGCCTTAGCGCTGGGCAAGCCGGTTATCGGGCAGTTAAAGAAATTCCATGCCCGCCAGTCTGAACGGGAAGAAGGCCCGCAGAGCCATAAGTATAAAGCGGGAACGCCAACGATGGGCGGCATCTTGATTTTAGTTGCCCTGGTCGTTTCCTGTCTGGTATTCAATCCGTCGGATCTGCGCAAGGGCCTGGCTTTGTTCCTGACGTTCGGACACGGCGTTATCGGATTTCTCGACGACAGCATCAAGGCGGTGAAGCGGCGTAATCTGGGGCTGACAGCCAAGCAGAAATTGCTCGGCCAGTTCGTTATGGCAGCCGTATTTTGCTTCATTTTAAAGGAATTCCTTCAATTTCCTACGACTCTTTGGATTCCCTTCACATCGGTTACGATTGATTTGGGATTTTTCTATTATATTTTTGTGTTTGTCATGATCGTCGGCGCAAGCAACGCCGTCAACCTGACGGACGGCCTGGACGGCCTGGCGGCCGGTTCCTGCGCAATTACGTCCGTGGCCTACGTCGTCATTGCCGTAGCGCTGGGATACGTCAATTTCGCCGTGTTCAGCGCAGCCTTGACCGGCGCCTGCCTGGGCTTTCTGTTTTATAACCAGCACCCGGCCAAGATGTTCATGGGTGATACGGGTTCGCTGGCCCTGGGCGGTGCGTTGGCGGCGATGGCTATCTTGACGAAGACGGAGCTGCTTCTCATTCTGGCAGGCGGCTTGTATGTCATTGAAGCCTTATCGGTTATCATTCAGGTTCTTTCCTTTAAGACGCGAGGCGTGCGCGTATTTAAAATGAGTCCTATTCATCATCATTTTGAATTGTCCGGCTGGAGCGAAGTAAAGGTAGTTACCGTTTTTTGGAGTTTTTCCGCCCTCATGGCGATATTGGCGATTATCGTCGTCTTATCGTGTAAATAAGGGGTATTCATATTATCTGAACAAAGCAGGTGTTGGCAAATGAGCATAATGGATTTTTCCGGAAAAAAAATATTGGTCATCGGCGCAGGTATCAGCGGCCGGGCCGCATCGATGGCCTTGGCCCGTCACGGCGGCGCAGTTATTCTCAATGACAAAAAGGACATCGACTGTACGGAAGAGCCGTGGCCGGCGCTGCAGCGTGCCGGCGTCAAGCTCGTATTCGGCAGTCAGGAAAACTCGCTGCTGGACGGCGTGGACATCGTCGTGCCGTCGCCGGTTATTTCTCCGGAAATTCCCATTATGAAAGAAGCGCTGTCGCGCCGTTTGCCCGTTTGGAGTGAAGTGGAAACAGCCTGCCGCGTAACCGATGCCGATATATTAGGCGTGACGGGTACAAACGGAAAGACGACGACGACGACCCTGCTGGGGGAAATCATGAAGGCCTCAGGCCGTCAGACCGTCGTCGGCGGCAATATCGGCATCGGCCTTTCCGAGCAGGCGGCAGATTTGCCGAAGGAGGCCGTCGTCGTAGCGGAATTGTCCAGCTTCCAGTTGGAATTTACGCAGACGATGAAGGCTAAAGCGGCCGTCATCCTGAATATTACGCCGGACCACCTGGACCGCCATCATACGATGGAAGCCTATGCCGAAGCGAAGAAGCGCATTTTCCGCAATCAAGATGGAAGCGATACGGCTGTACTGAACTACGATGCCCCTCTGGTCAGGGCCATGGCTCCAGACATGACGGGCCGCGTCGTCTGGTTTTCTACGCAGGGCGAAGTGCCTGTCGGCGCGTTTTATCAGGACGGGCGGCTGATCCTGCGCATGGACGGCCAGGATACGCCCATTTGTCGGGAAGACGAGCTTCATTTATTCGGCAAGCACAATATTCAAAATTGTTTGGCCGCGTCGCTGCTGGCTTATGCCGCCGGCGTGCCTCTCGACGTGATTGCCGGCGTATTGAAATCGTTCCGGGGCGTAGAGCACCGTCTGGAAAAAGTACGTACGATTCACGGCGTTACCTATTACAACGATTCGAAGGGCACGAACACCGACGCGTCTATCAAAGCGCTGGAAGCCTTTTCAGGACATTTGGTCTTGATTGCCGGCGGCTACGATAAGATGACGCCTCTCGACGAGTTTATGCATTTGGCCGCTGAAAAGGTCGATACGCTCATATTGATCGGCGCGGCGGCAGATCGATTTGAACAGGAAGCGAAGAAGGCCGGCGTCAAGGATATTCGCCGGGCCGGATACAGCATGGAACGGGCGATTATGATGGCCCGTAAGATTGCTAAAGCGCCGCAGGCCGTATTGCTGTCTCCGGCATGCTCGAGCTTTGACATGTACGATAATTTTGAACAGCGCGGACGGGTCTTCAAAGGAATCGTCAACGCTATATAGCCATATAATTTATTTTTGACTGGTAGGGGGCAAAAACATGGGTCGAGTAATTATTTCAGGAGGCGGAACAGGCGGCCATATCTATCCGGCAATAACAATTGCCCGCGCTATTGCCGATATTGAGCCGACGGAGTTTCTCTACGTAGGCTCGAAGATAGGGTTGGAAAATACGCTGATTCCTAAAGAAGGACTGCCTTTTGTGACCATAGACGTACGGGGATTGGAGCGCCGTATTTCCTTCCGCAACGTAGTGACGCTGGGAAAGACGGCGGGAAGCGTATTTAAGGCCGAACGCATTATTCATCGGTTTAAGCCGGAAGTTGTCATCGGTACAGGCGGATTTGTCTGCGGCCCCGTGCTGCTGGCTGCCAGCCTGAGCGGTATTCCGACGCTCGTGCAGGAGCAAAACGTCATTCCCGGCGTGACCAATTTGATTTTGAGCAAGTTTGCCAACCGCGTCGCCCTGGGATATAGGGAAGCAGCCGGCCGGTTTAAGAAAAAAGAAAATCTCGTATATACGGGAAATCCTGTCCGCAAGGATATTTTGACGGTAAGCAAGGAAGAAGGGCGCAGCCTGCTGGGGCTGGACCCTCATAAATTCACGCTCCTCGTCGCCGGCGGCAGCCGCGGGGCGCGCAGCATCAACTCGGCCATGATTGAAGTGCATCGGTATTTTAAGGATGTCAAGGATATACAGATTCTTCATATTACAGGGGATCACGAGTACGACCGCGTTGTCAAACAGCTTGAAGGCATCGACGGCAAAGGGCGGTACGGTGAAGGAAGCCGTATTATCCCGTATCTGCATCAAATGCCGGAAGCCCTGGCGGCGGCTGATTTGGCCGTATATCGGGCCGGCGCCGTCGGTTTGGCTGAATTGACCGTGCGGGGCGTTCCTTCGATTTTGATTCCCTATCCCTACGCGGCAGAAGATCATCAGCGGTACAACGCGCAGGCCCTGGTCATGTGCGGCGCGGCCAAGATGATCTTGGACAAGATGCTGACTGGTAAGGATTTGCTGGAAGAAATTCTTCATTTAAAAGAAGATCCGGAAGCTTTGGCTTCCATGGCCAAGGCCAGCAGGGTTCTGGGCCGGCCTCAGGCTGCTCATGATATTGCGAAGCTGGCGTTATCGATTGCGCGCCGACGCGCGGGAAGCGGCGCAAAGTAAGGATGTGTAAGACCATGGTCAATCTCAACGACGTACGAAAGGTACATTTTATCGGCATTGCCGGCGCAGGCATGCGGGCAATAGCCAATGTTTTTATAGAAAAAGGATATATCGTATCGGGGTCGGACCTTAAGCGGTCGGCTATTACGGATAAATTTGCCGAACAGGGCGCGCGCATCTGCATCGGCCAGAAGGCGGAAAATCTGCAGGATGCCGAAGTTGTCGTCATCTCTTCGGCAATCCGTGAAACGAACGCGGAAGTAGTAGAAGCGCGGCGGAGGCATATCCCGGTGATACACCGGTCCGACGCGCTGGTACATATCATGACCTGGGGCAAGGGCATATCCGTCGCTGGAGCGCACGGCAAGACGACGACATCGTCCATGCTCGGTCAGGTCTTTGAAGAAAGCCATATGGAACCGACTATTGTCATCGGCGGCGAAGTCGATTACCTGCACAGCAATTCGATTTTAGGCAAGGGAGAATACGTCATTGCCGAAGCCGACGAAAGCGACGGGACCTTCCTGAAGCAGTCGCCGTATATTGCTGTCGTAACCAATATCGATGCCGATCACATGGATCATTACGGCTCCATGGACAACGTCGTCGAAGCCTTTAAGGAGTTTATACAGAAGCTGGATGCCGAGCAGGGGATGGCTGTCCTGTGCTTTGAAAACGAATACATCCGCCGTCTGGCCCCGTCTCTGCATCGCCGGTATTTGACATACGGCATCGAAGCCGAGGCGGACTATCAGGCCCGGAACCTCCATTATGCCCATGGTAAGCTGTACTTTGACGTGCTGTGTCACGGCGAGACGCTGGGCGAACTGATGCTGAACGTGCCGGGACGGCACAATGTCCTCAATGCGCTGGCGACGACGGCTGTGGCTTTGCGCTGCGGCATTTCCTTCAGTCAGGTGGCTTCGGCGTTGTCCCATTTTCACGGTGCAAAGCGGCGCTTTCAGACGAAGGGCTTTGCCGGCGACGTATGGGTCGTCGACGATTATGCCCATCACCCGACGGAAATCAACGCCACTCTTACGGCGGCCCGCGACATGGGCACGCACCGCGTCGTCTGCTTGTTTCAGCCGCACCGCTATACGCGGACGCAGCTCCTTCTCGAAGATTACGGCTCGGCTTTTGCTAAAGCCGACGTCCTCATTGTGACCGACGTATACAGCGCCGGTGAAGATCCTATTCCGGGCGTGACGGGCCGGCTTATTGCCGATAAGGTCCGCGAAAAGACCGGTCAGGACGTCATCTATATTCCCCGCACGGAAGACGTCGTCACATATTTGAAAGAACATGCCCGGCCGCTGGATTTAATCATCACGATGGGAGCCGGAGACATTTATAAAGTAGGAGAACAATACTTGGCGGAGGCAAAAGGATAAGATTAGAATCATGAATACTACTATAGAAACAATGAAACAGAAAAAAATTGCCGTTATCGTCGGCGGCCCGTCGTCGGAAGCTGAAGTATCGCGCAATACCGGCGCGGCTATTGCCAAAGCCTTGACGGCGAAGGGGTACGCTGTAGAGACGATCGAACTGGTGCCGGAGCGGCTGGTAGAGACGCTTAAGGAAAAAGGCATTGACGTCGTATTTAACGCCCTGCATGGCCGGTACGGCGAAGACGGCGTGCTGCAGGGGCTTTGCGAAATGATGGGTTTTCCCTATACGGGGCCCGGCGTCATGGCCAGCGCCGTCGGGATGAGCAAGGTCGTGAGCAAATGCGCCTTTCAGGGCGCCGGTATTCCGACGGCTCCCTTCGCCTATTATTTCTCGGCCCAGGGCTTGGATTATATAGCCGATGATATTGGGCGGCGCTTTTCTCTGCCCGTGGTCATCAAATCGTCGGCTCAGGGGTCGACGATCGGGACGGTCATCGTCAGCGACGCGTCGGATATTCGGGCGGCTCTGGACGAAGCGTTCCGTTACGGCCCGGCCATCATTGCCGAAGCGTTCCTCGACGGGGAAGAATTTACCGTCGCCGTCATGGACGACATGGCTATGCCGGTGATTCAAATCGTTCCCAGCACGGGACGATACGATTATTATTCGAAATATACGCCCGGCGTGACGAAGCACCTCTGTCCGGCGCCGATTTCGCCGGAACTGACAAAGAAAATGCAGGACTTAGCCCTGCAGGTTTTCCATCTGTGCCAGTGCAGCGGCGTCGCCCGCGTCGACATCATGACGAACAGCCAGGGAGAACCCTTTGTCCTGGAAATCAATACCGTGCCCGGCATGACGGCGACGAGCCTCGTGCCTGATGCGGCTATCGCGATGGGATTGTCCTTTGAAGACTTGTGCGAAAAAATTTTATTGGAAGCCTCTGTCGGCAAGTTTTAACCGCACGGTACGTTAGGATGCAGCATGAAGAAAGAAAACTATCGTAATTACCAATTTACATCAGATACAACTTCGCGGCGGAAGCCCGATGGCGCAGCGGCGCTTAAGCATACGAGCGACGTGTTCGTGCCGCCACATTTGGCGCACGATCCGCTGGATGATCTGTATGGAAACCGGCGCGAAGCCGAACGGCGGCAGCAGCTTCAGGAAGAAGAAACGCGTCGTCGGAAGCGGCGTATAAAGCGCGAGAAGATAAAGAAAAAGCGGAAGCAGAAGCGCAAGGGGCGCCTGACGGCGGTCGGCGCCGTCCTGTTTGTCTTGCTGTTGTGGGTTTTTCTGCGCTTCGCTGCCGTTCCCTTCGGCACGCTGGTCGTTCAGGGAAATGAAACGCTGACGACGGACGATGTATACCGGGCCGGCGGCATTCCGGGCTACGTCAACGTCGTGCAGCTGTCGCCGGACGAGCTGAAGGATCGGCTGGAAAAAGATCTGCGCATCAGTAGCGCCGTCGTAGAGCGGCAGTTCCCGGCGACGATACAGGTGACGCTGACCGAGCGGAAGGCGGCAGCTATCGTCATGACGATGTACGGCTTTGCCTATGTAGATAAGGACGGCGTCGTCATAGAGTTAGAGCCGCAGATACAGGGCGTATCCGTACCGATTATGACCGGGAAAAAAGTCGATACGCTGCTGCTGGGAGATACCATAGCCGATCCCGCCCTGCGTGCCGGCTTAGAGTATTTGCAGAATTTGCCGCCGGACGTATTGAAGCATATGGCTGAAATCAACGTAGGCAATCCGGACAATATCATTGCCTATACGACGGACTCGCTGCCCGTTCACCTGGGCAAGGGCGATAAGCCCGTCGAACGGGCGGCCATTACCGACGAACTGCTGAGGGAAGTAGACAGTAACCATTTGCTGGTTCAATATATTGACACGACGCCCGGCGCTCCGGCCGTCAAGAGTAAGTAACCAGATGCCGGACCGCTCCGACAAAGGGGCTGACGACAGGCGAAAGCCCGTAACTGAGCCGTTGAGCGGCCCGAAAGATTTAAAAAAAGATGTAGATAATTTTTCCGATATAGTGTAAAATAATATAGAATCCTATCTATATATAGCAGTGCTGACGAATTTGAAGGAGGAAACAGAAGTATGGCAGAGTTTGCAAATATAAAAGTAATTGGTGTCGGCGGCGGCGGAAACAACGCCGTCAACCGTATGATAGA
The DNA here is from genome assembly GCA_900554215.1 of uncultured Megasphaera sp. Classification (GTDB taxonomy): domain Bacteria; phylum Bacillota; class Negativicutes; order Veillonellales; family Megasphaeraceae; genus Megasphaera. The sequence continues at coordinate 29,945 of USGG01000006.1, read as the reverse complement.
AAGCGGTCTGCAGGGCGTGCAGTTCATTTCCGTGAATACGGAAGATCAGGTATTGGAAGTATCGCAGGCCGATGTTAAGCTCCAGATCGGCGAAAAATTGACGCGCGGCCTCGGCGCCGGCGCCAATCCTCAGGTCGGCGAACAGGCCGCTTTGGAAAGCAAGGAAGAAATCATCAAAGCCCTTCAGGGCGCCGATATGGTCTTCATCACGGCCGGCATGGGCGGCGGCACCGGCACGGGCGCGGCTCCTATCGTAGCGGAATGCGCCAAGGAAATGGGCGCGCTGACTGTCGCCGTCGTAACGAAGCCCTTTGCTTTTGAAGGCAAGCGTCGTAAGGAACAGGCTGAAAAGGGCGCGGCTTATTTGAAGGAAAAGGTCGACACGATCATCACGATTCCGAACGATAAGCTGCTCCAGATTATCGATAAAAAGACGCCGCTCAAAGATGCGTTCCTTGTAGCCGACGACGTTCTCCGCCAGGGCGTGCAGGGTATTTCCGATTTGATTACGACGACGGGCCTCATCAACCTCGACTTTGCCGACGTCAAGACGATCATGTCCGATCAGGGCGAAGCGATCATGGGCATTGGCGTAGGCTCCGGCGAAAACAGAGCTGTCGAAGCCGTCGACAGCGCGATCCACAGCCCGCTCCTGGAAATGGGCATCGACGGCGCGCAGAGCATCCTGCTCAACGTCACGGGCGGCCCGGATATCAGCTTGTATGAAATCAATGAAGCGGCGGAAAAAGTTGCCGAAGCTGTTGATCCTGATGCCAATATCATCTTCGGTTCCGTTATTGACCCGGATATGGAAGATTCGATTCGCATTACTGTTGTTGCGACTGGATTTGGCAAAGAACCGTCTTCGATTCCTTCCTTCGGACAGGCGGGCGGACTTAAAGCCGGAGATTCCAAAGATGCCGGCGGCGTAGAAATTCCTACGTGGATGAGATAAGCAGTACAGTAAAAAGCGGATCCTTAGGGACCCGCTTTTTTTCAAAATTCCCCGCGCAGCGCGCGCGTTAGGAGGAATACATCATGAAATGTCCTTTTTGCAAGCATGACGATACAAAAGTGACCGATTCGCGGGCCACGGACGACGGCAGAGCCATTCGCCGCCGTCGGGAATGCCAGAGCTGCGGCCGGCGGTTTACGACGTACGAGATGGTGGAAGAATCGCCGCTCATCGTCATTAAGCGCAACGGCAGCCGCGAGCTCTTCGACCGCAGCAAGATACTGAACGGCCTGCTGCGGGCCAGCAATAAGCGGATGATTACGCGGCAGCAGCTGGAAGACATCGTTTCTCACGTAGAACGGGATATACGGAATTCCCTGGCTCAGGAAGTCACGAGCGAGAAAATCGGCGAAATGGTCTTGGACGAACTCAAGTCTATTGATGAAGTCGCCTATATCCGGTTCGCGTCGGTATATCGGAAATTTGCCGATTTGGAAAGCTTCATGGCCGAGCTGGAGCATTTGATGGGAACGAAAAAGAAGGAAAACGCAGAAGAACAGCATGACATCGAGGAGTAAGTATGACTGAAGGATATATTGACAACTTTTTAAACGACGCGTTGCCGAAGCTGCGCATTGCCGTCGTCGGCGATATCATGGTCGACCGTTACGTCTTCGGCAGCGTGGACCGCATTTCTCCGGAAGCGCCCGTGCCGGTCAATAAGGTCAACCGCATTTCATCGGTCCTGGGAGGCGCGGCGAACGTAGCCGCCAACCTGGCGAATTTGGACTGCCGCGTATACTTGGCCGGTTTAGTCGGCGATGATGAAAACGCCGCTCTTTTGCGCGGTCTGCTGGACGAAGCCGGTATCGACGGTACGGGGATGGTCGTACGCAAGGGCCACGTGACGACGACGAAGGTACGGGTCCTTGGCTCACGTCAGCAAATAGTACGGCTGGATTTTGAAGACGCCGTTCCCTTTGAAAGGGAAGAAGAAGACGCCTTGGCGGCCTGGCTGGACCAGCGCATCGCGCAGGGCTTGGACGGCATGATTTTATCGGATTATAAAAAAGGCGTTCTGACGGATCGCATGTCCCAGCTCGTTATCGAACGGGCCCGCAGGGCGGGAATTCCCGTCCTCGTCGACCCGAAGGGCAGCGACTGGCACAAGTACAACGGCGCTGACTTCGTGACGCCTAATATTAAGGAGCTGGGAGACTGCTGCGGCGAGAAGATCCCTAACGAAGGCCAGGCCGTCGTGGATGCGGCGCGCAGGCTCCATGAGCAGTATAATTTCGCCCATATCATGGTCACGCGGTCGGAAAAGGGGATTACGGTCATCCGCAAGGACGGCAAGGTATGGAACAATCCGGCGACGGCTCAGGAAGTGTTCGACGTATCCGGCGCCGGCGATACCGTCGCCGCGGCGTTTTTGGCGGCTATCGCCAGTCATTTGTCGATCCGCACGAGCTTGCAGGTTGCCAATGCGGCGGCAGGCATCGTCGTCACGAAGGTCGGGACCTATCCGATTCACCGCAGCGAGCTGCTGAAGCTGTGGCAGGAATGGCATCCTAATCGCTGGGCTCCGTACAAGGCCTTGAGTAGGGAAGAAACGGCGGAAAAAATACGGCAGTGGCAGAAGCAGGGCGAAACGGTTGTCTTTACGAACGGCTGCTTCGATATCCTGCACCGCGGCCACGTCCTATATCTGCAGCAGGCGGCCATGCTGGGACAGCATCTCGTCGTTGGCTTGAATTCCGATGCGTCGGTGCGGCGTCTGAAAGGCGAAACGCGCCCTCTCGTCCACGAGGAGGACCGAGCCGTATTGCTGAGCGCCCTCGGCTGCGTCGACGAAGTCGTCATTTTTACGGAAGATACGCCGGCAGAACTGCTCAGCGTGCTGCGGCCGGATATCCTCGTAAAGGGCGGCGACTATAAGGCCGAAGAGGTCGTCGGCAGGGAATATGTAAAGCGCGTAGAAATCATATCCTTTGAAGAAGGATATTCTACGACGGGATTAGTACAGAAAATCGCCTCTTTGGCGAAGGAGGGTAAACTATGAAAATCGTAACAGGCGGCGCCGGATTTATCGGCAGCAATATAGTAAAACAACTGAATAACCGGGGAATCGACGATATCCTCATCGTCGACGATTTGACGGACGGACGCAAATGCCGCAATCTTCAGGGCCTTTCGTTCTACGATTACATGGACTATGAAGATTTCGACATGCAGATGGCCGACGATACCTTTAACTGCGGCTATATTGACGTCGTATTCCATGAAGGAGCCTGCTCCGATACGATGAACTACGACGGCCGCTACATGATGAAGAACAATTACGAAGGCAGCAAGAACCTGCTGCGCTATTGCATGCAGCGCAAGATTCCCTTCCTATACGCATCGTCGGCGTCGACCTACGGCAGCGGCAAGAACGGCTTCCGCGAAGAACCACAGTGCGAGCAGGCTCTCAATCCCTACGCCTATTCCAAGCTGCAGTTCGACCGCTTCGTCCGTCGCGTCATGCCCTTGGCGAAGAGCCAGATCGTAGGCTTCCGGTACTTCAACGTCTTTGGGCCTCAGGAAAATCACAAGGACCGCATGGCGTCCCTTATTTTCCAAAAATACAACGAGCTGCAGGAAACGGGCAAAATCACCTTGTTTGCCGGTACGGCGGGCTATGAAGACGGCGGCCAGATTCGCGATTTTATCTACGTCAAAGACGTCGTCAACGTCGTATTTTATTTCTGGGAACATCCGGAGCTGTCGGGCATTTACAACTGCGGCACTGGCGTAGGCCATACGTTCAACGAATTTGTCCAGGGCATCATTGATTACTGCGGCAAAGGGCATATCGAGTACGTCCCCTTCCCGGAAGTCCTTAAGGGAAAATATCAGAGCTATACCCAAGCTGATACGCAGAAGCTGATGAAGGCCGGCTATGACCGGGGCTTTACCCTTCTCGGCGAAGCGGTAAAGGAATACTGCAGCATCCTCGAAAAGAGCGGCGGGTATTACGAATGAGAAAGGCCGTGTTTTTTGACCGCGACGGCGTCCTCAATGTCGACAAGGGCTATTTAAGCCGCGTGGAAGAGTTTGAATGGATTGACGGAGCGAAGGAAGCCGTCGCCTGGCTGACGAAGGAAGGCTACGACGTCGTCGTCGTGACGAACCAGAGCGGCGTTGCCCGCGGCTATTATACGGAAGAAGACGTGCGGCGCCTTCACGACTGGATGTGCCGGCAGATTGAAGAAGCCGGCGGCAAGGTCATGGCGGTGTATTACTGCCCGTATTTAGAAGGCGCGCCTGTCAAGGCGTACGATAAAAAGAGCGATTGGCGCAAGCCTGCGCCGGGCATGATTTTGCAGGCGGCAGCCGATTGGGATATTGACCTGGCTTCGTCGGTTATGATCGGCGATATGTCCCGCGACGTGGAGTGCGGCGAACGGGCCGGCGTGCCGTCGTATTTATTTGAAGGCGGTTCTCTGCTCGATTTTGTCCGAAAGATCGTAAAAGAAGGGAAATGCCGTGAAACCATATAAGAATATCCTCATCGTCAAAATGAGTTCTCTCGGCGACGTGCTGCACGCGCTGCCGACGCTGTACGCCCTGAGGGAAAACTGCCCCGACGCGCGCATCGTCTGGGCTGTGCACAAGCAGTTTTCCGCCGTTTTGCCGGGCAAACCTTATATCGACGACATCGTATATATTGATAAGAAGGGGCTGAAATCGCTGTCCTATTTGAAAGAGCTGCGCCGGACCTTGCACGAGTATCATTTCGATATGTGCCTCGATTTGCAGGGGCTGGCCAAAAGCGCGATCGTCGCCTTCTGCAGCGGCGCGAAGGAAAAGTACGGCTACTGGGAAATGCGCGAAGGCAGCTTTCTGGTCAGCAAAGGGCTGACGGGGACGCATAAATTCGATCACGTCATCGAACGGTATTTGGATACGGTACGCGCTTTAGGCGGCGCCGTAGACGGCGTCGAATTTCCTCTTCCGTCTGTCGACGCGGAAAAAGCGTCGCTTGCAGGGCGATTTGCTGCCGATGGCATGACGGGCCCTTATATTGCCGTCGTGCCCGGCGCGCGGTGGGACGTAAAGGAATGGCCTGTTCCGTATTGGCAGGAGCTTCTGCGCCGTGTCGTCCAAGGTGGCATGAACGTCGTCCTGTTGGGCAGCGGCGACGATGTGCCGAAGGGGAGGGCCATTGCCGAAGGCGTTGCGTCGCCGCGTCTGTTTGATTATACGGGAAAGACCAGTTTACGCGAGCTCATGGCGGCTATTGCCATGTCCCGTCTGTACATCAGTGCCGATACGGGGCCGCTGCATATTGCCAATGCCCTGAAGAAGGAGCTGATTGCTCTGTTTGGCCCGACCTGTCCGGACCGGACGGGGCCGTACGGCGGCGCCCGCAGCGAATACATCCATATGATTATTTCACCTACGTCGGCGGCGACGCAGGAGCAGCCCCTCGTCGACGACCCGGACTGCATGAAGCAGATATCCGTCGACAGGGTCTGGGAGACATATACGGACATCGTAAAGGAGGCAGATAATGATTAACTTGCGGCACAAACGAATTATCGTAACCTTCTTGATGCATTTAGGCGATTTAGTGCTGATTACGCCTTTTCTGCAAGTGTTGCGCCGTCATGCCCACGGATCGGATATCACTATCGTTGTCGACGAAAAGGTAGCCGACGTCGTGCGCTATAATCCAAACGTAGACCACGTCGTGACTGTCGATAAAAAGGGAAAAGACAATTCAGTCGGCGCGCTGTGGCGGATTGGGCGGGAGCTGCACAAAAATCGTTACGACATTTTGATAAATCTTCATCCTAATGAACGGACATCGTTTTTAGCGGCGGCCATCCAGGCGAAGCAGTTCGTCGGCATGAGTCATTTTTTGATTCGCCCTTTTATGGACACGTATACGCGGCTGGATCGCCTCCATTTTCACGCCGCCGATATGTATCTCAACGTGCTGGTTCAGCTGGGCATCGACGATTACCGAAACGACGGCCTGCAGCTGGTTACCTGCCCCGCATGGGATAAAACGGCCGATGATTTCTACGCGTCTCAGGGCGTAGGGCCGAATGATAAGCTCGTCGGCTTCAACATCGGCAGTGCCGTGCCCCAGAAACGCTGGCCTCCCGACCGGTTCGCCGCTGTCGCCGATTATTTTGCCGATAAAGGCTATACGTGCGTATTCTTTGGCGGTACGATGGACGAAGAGATGGTCGGCGAAGCCGTATCGCTGATGCAGCATAAACCTGTCGTAGGGACGGGAAAATTTTCGATCGGCGAGCTGGCCGCTGCGATTAGGCGCTGCTCCCTGTTTATTACGAACGACAGCGGTCCTATGCATATTGCCGTAAGCCAGCGCGTGCCCCTCGTCGCCTTGTACGGGCCGAGCAATCCAAAATTTTACGGACCCTATACGGACCGGGCTATCGTATTGGAATCGACGACCCATTACGAAGTGGGCAAGAGCATGAAAAAAATCATTAAAGAAGGCAAATACAAAGGCATTTCCGTCATTCCTCTGAGCCAGGTAATACAGGCTGGAGAAGAATTGCTGGAGCGCTATAAAGAAGAATGAGAATTTCTCTTTCTTCTTTTTGCCTTTTCGCGGCAAATAGAGTATAATGTAAGTAATATGACATATGATGAAATAAGTAGTGCATGATTACACGATGGAGGTGTTTCCCGTGAAAAAGATAGTGTTGGCCAGCGTATTAGCGGCCCTCGTTTCGGTTAGTGCCGTTTCTTTTGCTGCACCTATACGAAATCCTCAGGCTGGTGATTTTAAAGCAAATGTCAACTTCGGGTTTGATCAGGAAGAAGGCGACCGCAGTGCGGAAAGCCGTTTTGTCGGCGGCGATTTGACCTATGTCCTTAATGATAAATGGGATATTCAATACATCAATAACTATACGAAAGGCGATAACGGAAATAAGATCAACGAACATTATGTAGTTGGCAACTATCGCTTGGCGCCATATTTATCCATTTATGGCGGCGGCTCCTATGTCGACACGGATACGTGGCATTCGGGCAAGAATTCGTATGGCTATCAGTTCGGTCTCCGCGGCCAGCTGCCTCTTACAGACCGCCTGCAGGGCTTTGCTTCTGTCGGCGTCGGCGATGACGTTAATTCTTATGAAATCGGCGTCGGCTACGATATTACGTCGAGCTGGGACGCTCATGTAAAATACCGCAGCGCCAGCGTAGACGTGGATAACTACGATGATGACGTAGAAGGCTGGCAGGTCGGTATGGGCTACAAATTCTAATCGTAAATAGTTTGTCGGTATAAGCGCTGCGTCAATTTGATGCGGCGCTTTTTATACGGCGGCGTCAAGCAGCAGATTTTCATCTTGGAATGTCCATTGACAAAGAAAGACTCTGTTCCGTATAATATGAAATAACATGCGCTGTGGTTGAAAGTCGATGCCAGTCGCAGGCGAAGCGATCCACGTAAGGAGCTCAAAGCAGCTCTGATCATAGTGCGGCCTAGAAGTAAGACCTGCCGCGAAACGGCGAGAGAAGTAGTAGTGGGGGATATACATCTATGAGCGAACCTTCCAGCAGGCGAGTGTGGGGGTAAAGACCAGGTCAGGCATGTTGCAAAGCTGTGCGTTGCGCACAGCTTTTTTGTCATCCCAAGGAAGTTGGGCCATTTTGTTTGACGTATTTGCACCGATATAGTAAAATGTAAAGGTATTTATATATTTATCCAACGAAGTAAAGGAGCGGATGGCGTCGATGGAGGCTGATGTACAGGCCTTAGATGACGAATTGCAGAGAAATCCTTTCGATCAGTTTATGGATTTCCACGTCATTGCAGCAGATAAACAACTGACGGTGTTAGAGTTTCAAAACAAAGGGACGAAATGGGATAATCCCAACGGCACCTTGTACGGCGGCGTCCTGTATTCCATGTCTGCTTCCGCGATGGAAACGGCCTGCGCCGTGTATGGAAAAGCCGTGCTCACGTTGGATTTGTCCATGAACTTTCTTCGCCCTGCTTTTTCCAATACGGTTATCCGCGCTGAAACGCGGGTCATTCACAACGGCCATACGACGATGGTTGCCTTGTGCGACCTGTATGACAACAACGACCGGTACTTGGCTCATGGAAAGGGCACGTTTTTTGTAACCGGACCCTATGCGTTTGGAGGTGGAGAGGAACATGACCGCTGATAAACCCATAGATGTAGAAGTGAACGCAGAGCTGCAGAGACGGCTTAGCCGCATTTATTCAGACATGCGGGACCCGAAGCACTATTTTAAAAATCTTCCCTGTAAGATCGAAGATTTTGCCGAAGGCTGGGTGCGTCTTAAATTTGAAATCACGCCGAATTTATGCAATTACCGTGGCATCGCCTCGGGCGGCGTTTTGGCTGCGTTCTGCGATACCCTGATGGGTATGGCGAGCCGTACGCTGGGCTATAAGGTTACGACGCTGGAGATTAATATGAATTATATCCGCCGCGTCAATTCCGGCGAAAGCCTGAACGGCGTCGGCCAGGTCGTTCATCACGGCGGCAAGACGATCGTCGTCGAATGCGAATGTTTTAACGAACAGGGCGCAGTCGTCGTCAAGGGACGGTCTTCTTTTTATATCATTGGCATGCTTTAACTAACGTAAAAAACAAGGAAGGTTGGTCAGTACAATGGATTTTGCTTATAACGACGAACAAAAGGAACTTATCAGAGTCGTCCGCGATTTAGTAGAAAAGGAAATCATTCCCTACGCTTCCGAAATGGATGAAACGGGAAAACTGCACGAAGGCCTGCTGGAAAAATTGGCGGCCCAGGGGCTGTTGGGCGTAGCGATTCCGGAAGAATTCGGCGGCGCCGGCCTGGACGCCGTTACGATCGCCGGTATTTATGAAGAGCTGGGCAAGGGCTGCGCCGGCGTAGCTACGACGGTCGCTGCCAATGCGTTGGCCTCCTACCCGGTTATCATCGCCGGCAACGACGACCAGAAAAAACGGTACTTTGATATCATCAACCAGGATAATTTGGCGGCCTTCGCCTTGACTGAGCCTGGCACGGGCTCCGACGCCGGTTCCGTGTCGACCCGCGCCGTCAAGACCGAAGACGGCAAGGGCTATATCCTGAACGGCACGAAATGCTTCATTACGAACGGCGCCTTGGCCGAAGTCTTCGTTGTATTCGCCAATACGCGCAAGACCGGCGGCGTCCGCGGCCTGACGGCATTCATCGTTCGTAAGGGTACGCCGGGCTTTACGATCGGCAAGGAAGAAAACAAGATGGGCATCCGCGCTTCCAATACGACGGAACTTATTTTCCAGGACTGCTTCGTCCCCGTGGAAGACCGTCTCGGCCGCGAAGGCCAGGGCTTCCGCATCGCCATGAACACTCTCGACGCGGCTCGTCCCTTCGTCGGCGCCGTTTCCGTCGGCATTGCCGAAGCTGCCTTCCGCGCCTGCTGCGAATACGCCAAAGTCCGCGTGCAGTTCGACAAGCCCATCGCTTCGTTCCAGATGGTACAGAGCATGATCGCCGACATGGCTATGCAGATTGAAGGCGCCCGCCTGCTGGTGCACCGTGCCTGCTGGATGAAGGACCAGGGCATGGAATTCAGCCGCGAAGCGGCCATTGCCAAATGCAACGCTTCCGACGTGGCTATGCGCGTTACGACCGACGCTGTTCAGGTTATGGGCGGCTATGGATATATTAAGGAATATCCTGTCGAAAAATACATGCGCGACGCTAAGATCATGCAGATTTACGAAGGCACGAACCAAATTCAGCGTTTGGTTATTGCAAATAAGACGTTATATTGATACAATATATACGTTACAGCCCCGCATAGGGTATTATGGCGATGAGAAAGAGAGACTGGATTTGCAGCCGGTTACAGGAAGTGAGAGCCGTCGATTGAGAGCTTTCACCCGGAGGATTCAGGGCGTTCACTTTCGAGCTTCCTGCTGAACGGAGTAGGCAGGACGGGTATTCCCGTTACAGAATGCGAGAGACACAATTAGGGTGGTACCGCGGAATGAAAACTTTCGCCCCTGCATGGGGCGGAAGTTTTTTTATTTGTATTAGAGGAGGAATATATCAATGACGATGATCAGCGATAAGATTGAAGCTATCAAAGCGGCAGTAGACGAACAAATAGCCAAGAGCGAAGCTCTGCAGGACGTGCAGAACATACGCGTCAAATACTTGGGCAAAAAAGGCGAGCTGACGTCTATTATGAAGGATTTAAAAAATCTTTCCAAGGAAGAACGGCCTCAGGTCGGCCAGCTTGTCAATACGGCCCGTGGCATCATTGAAGACCATTTGAAGGCTCGTATGGAAGAACTCAAGGAAAAATCCCTGGAAATGAAAATCCAGTCGGAAAAAATAGATATTACCCTGCCGGGCAGAAAACCTGCCATGGGTCACGAACATCCCCTTCATTTGACGCGCCGTCTCATGGAACAGTCCTTCCTGAACATGGGCTTTTCCATCGTAGAAGGCCCGGACATCGAATCGGATTATTACAATTTCCAAAGCCTGAACCTGCCGGAAGACCACCCGGCCCGCGATATGCAGGATTCCATGTACGTAACGCAGAATATCCTGCTCCGGACCCATACGTCGCCGCTGGAAGCGCGAACCCTGCAGGCTCACAAACCGAACGAACCGTTTAAAATCATCGCGCCGGGCAAGGTATACCGCTGCGACTACGACGCGACCCATTCGCCTGTATTCCATCAGATGGAAGGCATGATCGTCGACAAGGGCATCCGCTTCTCCGACTTGAAGGGCATGCTGGAAGACTTCCTGCGCGACATCTTTGGCCCGCAGACGAAGGTACGCTTCCGCGCCAGCTATTTCCCCTTTACGGAACCGAGCGCCGAAGTCGATATTTCCTGCGTCATGTGCGGCGGCAAGGGCTGCCGCGTCTGCTCGCACACGGGCTGGCTGGAAATCCTCGGCTGCGGCATGACCAACTTTGAAGTACTCCGCATGAACGGCTACGACCCCAATCAGGTCAGCGCCTTCGCCTTCGGCATGGGCGTCGAACGCATCGCCATGCTGAAATACGGAATCGACGACTTGCGCCTGTTCTATGAAAACGACATGCGGTTCTTGAACCAGTTCTAGGAGGTACGAAAACTATGAAAAGCTCTTTGTTATGGATGCAGGATTATGTACATGTAGATATGACGCAGGACCCTCAGGCCTTTGCCGATACGCTCACTATTTCGGGGATTCCTGTCGAACAGGTAGAACACTGGGGGACGGAAATCAAAAAGGTCGTCACCGGCAAGATTTTGAAAATTGACAAGCACCCTGACGCCGATAAATTAGTCGTCTGCCAAATCGACGTAGGCAGTGAAACGCTGCAGATCGTCACAGGCGCTCCCAACGTGCGGGAAGGCCAGGTTGTTCCCGTCGCCGTCCACGGCTCTCATCTTCCCGGCGGCGTCAAGATTAAGCGTTCCAAGCTGCGCGGCGTAGAATCGAACGGTATGCTCTGCTCGGCTCACGAACTGGGATTTGACGACAGCGTGCTCCTGCCGGAAGAACGGAACGGCATTTGGATTTTGCCGGACGACACGCCCGTAGGCGTCGACGCTGTAGAATATCTGGCCCTGCAGGACGTCGTATACGAATACGAATTGACGCCGAACCGCGCCGATTGCTTCTCCATGGTCGGCCTGAGCCGTGAATTTGCTGTCCTGAGCAATCAGGAAGCCAAGTATCCGGATATTGTCGTCGATGAATGCGAAGAGTCCATCAGCGGCAAGGTCAAGGTTTCCATCGAAGACGAAGAACTGTGCAGCCGCTATGCCGCCCGTCTGCTGGTCAACGTCAAGGTCGGCAAGTCGCCCTTATGGATGCAGCAGCGCCTGCGCAAGTCCGGCGTTCGTCCGATCAACAACGTCGTCGACGTGACGAACTACGTCATGATCGAGCTGGGCATACCCCTGCATGCATATGACTACGACCACGTCGTCGACCATCACCTCATCGCACGGCGGGCCAAGGAAGGCGAAGATATGAAGACCCTTGACGGCGTAGACCGCAAGCTCAGCGGCAACATGCTGGTCATTGCCGACCCGGCGAAGCCGTGCTGCATCGCCGGGGGCGCAAAAGGTATATAAAGCCCGCCGCAGCGACGCGTTTCCCCAAAAGGTCATCGATCATTCATCCATCCTTTCATCGATCTTTTTTGAAACGGCAATCCATGCTTCTATCCTCGAATGCGCTTCCTTCAAAGGGTCGAGTATCCGTCACACCGGCCGGTCCCTCGGCCTGCGCTCTGAAGCGTCGGCCCGTTTTGAACGGGGCCTCGATGCCGAAGGCTGCATTGCATCCCTCGACCGCTGTGCCCAGCTCCTGCAGCAGATGGGCGCCTGCGACGTAGCCCAGGGCGTCGTCGATGTGTATCCCCGGCCGCAGCAGACAGTCCGCATTTCCTTTACGGCTGCCCAGGTCAACGCCTTCCTCGGCACGGAGATTCCGGAGGAACAGATGATTCACATCCTGGAAACGCTCCAGTTCGTTATCGAAAAAGACGGCGAAACGCTGACGGCTGTCGTTCCGTCTTATCGCCGCGACTGCACGGAAATGCCGGACATCGCCGAAGAAGTCGCCCGTATTTTCGGCTATGAAAGCATTCCTTCGACGCGCCCCTGGTCCAACATCAGCAAAGGGGAAGAAGGCTATCACCATCAGGTGAGCGAAAAAGTCTCGGCCGTCCTCAACGGCTGCGGCTTGAACGAAACGGTTACATTCAGCTTCGTTCATCCCGACTCGCTGAAAAAAATGCTCTTCCCCGAAGGGGACGACGTGTACAAAGCCGTTCCGATTCTCAACCCGATTACGGAAGAATTCCCGTGGATGCGCACGACCTTGCTGCCGTCCCTCATGGACGTCCTCGTACGCAATCAGGCCGTAAAGAACGAATCAGTCGGCATTTATGAAATCGCTCCGGTCTATAAGCCGAAATCGCTGCCCATTACGGAGCTGCCCGTACAGGAAATGTACGCTGCAGGCCTCCTGTACGGCAAGCGCCAGACCGGCGAATGGCCGAACAAAGCGGAACAGTACGATTTCTACGACGTAAAGGGCATCGTGGAAACGATTCTTTCCAGCCTGGGTATTCAGGCCGACTTGGAAGTATCTGATTTCGCGCCCCTCCATCCGGGCAAGGCGGCGAAATTCGTCAAGGACGGCAAGGTACTTTGCCAGTTCGGCGAGCTTCATCCGAAGGTCATCGACAACTACGACGTAGCCGGACCGGTATACGTCTTTGAAATGAATTTGACTGATATCCTGCCGCTCATCAACCTGATTCCGGATTACCACAAGGTCGCCAAGTTCCCGGCGTCGAGCCGCGATTTGGCCTTCCTGGCTCCGATCGGCACGTCCAACGCCGACATCATCGGCGTCATTCAGAAGGACGGCGGCCCGTACCTCGAAGCGGTGCACCTCTTTGATATGTACACGGGCAAGCAGGTGCCTAAAGGATTCAAGAGCCTGGCATATTCCCTCGTATTCCGCTCGGAAACGGGGACACTGACGGACAGCGATATTCAGGGACCCATTGACGCGATCATTGCAGAATTGAAAGAAACGCTCGGCTGCGAACTGCGGTAAGACGCACAGCGGCGGCGCAGCGGACAGTAGGAGACGGCAGGGAGGCAGAACTTTGAAAGTCAAAGGCCCCGCCCGGCCTGTCTCCTACTTTTATATTGTAAAAAAAGTAAACTTGTGGTATGATGTAGAGCGTAATATGGTAATTTAGAGATAAATTAGGGCTTTTTGGCCCATGAGGAGGACATAGTTAGAATGAACGTAACAGTTAACGAAGTAGACCAGCACAAAGTAACCCTGCACATTGAAGTGCCTGCAAAAGACGCTTCGAAAGCGGCTGCAGCAGCTTGCAAAAACTTGGCGAACCGCGTAAATATCCCCGGTTTCCGCAGAGGCAAAGCACCGCGCATGGTGCTGGAAAGCTTCTTGGGCAAAGACGCTGTGAAACAGGAAATCTTCGAAGCCATTGCCAATAAAGCGTACAGCGACGCATTGAAAGAAAAAGACATCGTTCCCGTAACGGATCCTGAAATCAATGTCATCTGCGACGAAAAGGGCAAAGACGTCGTATTCGAAGCTACGATTACGAAAAAGCCGGAAGTCAAGCTCGGCGAATACAAGGGCATAAAAGTCGCTAAAGACGTCGTTGCCGTAAGCGACGAAGACGTTGCGAAAGAATTGGCTAACCTGCAGAAGCAGCACTCCAAGCTCGTCGTAGCTCCGGAAGGAACGGAAATCGCGAAAGATGACTTTGCCGTTATCGATTTCAAAGGCACCGTTGACGGCGTAGCCTTTGAAGGCGGCGAAGGCAAGGCCTATCCGCTGCAGATCGGCTCGGGCAGCTTCATCCCCGGCTTTGAAGACCAGCTCATCGGCTGCAAGGCAGGCGACGAAAAAGACGTAACCGTCACGTTCCCCGAAGATTATTTTGAAAAATCCCTGGCTGGCAAGGAAGCCGTTTTCGCCGTTAAGGTCAATGACGTAAAACGCAGCGAACTGCCGGCTATTGACGACGAATTTGCAAAAGAAGCGGGCAAATTCGATACGGTCGACGAATTGAAAGCCGACATCCGCAAACGCCTCGAATCGAGAGCTTCCTTCCAGGCTTTGGAAAAATTCAATTCCGAAGTATTGAAGACTGCTGTAAACGCTGCGGAAGTAGACATTCCCCAGGTCATGATCGACGACAAAATCGACCAGATGATCGAAGAATTGTCCATGAAATTGGAAACGCAGCGCATGAACCTTGACGATTATCTCAAATACATGGGCCAGGATATGGACAAACTGAAAGAACAGTATGCCGAACCGGCCAAAGAAAACGTCAAGATGGACCTCGTATTGGAAGCTATCGCCAAAGCTGAAAGCATCGAAGTAAAGGATATCGACCTCCAGGCCGAAATCATCACGATGGCTCAGAACTTCGGCGCCGATCCGAAAGAAGTTTACAAAATTATTATGAAAGAACATCGCGTTCCGATGCTTGTCCAGTCTGTCGGCCGCAAAAAGGCCGCAAGCTTCATCTTGAAGAATGCTGTCGATACAAACGAAGAAGCAAAAGCTGAAGAACCTGTCGTAGAACAGGTAACGGCTGAAGACAAACCGGAAGCGTAATTTCCGGAGGTGTTTTTATGAGTATGTATGTCCCCATTGTCGTCGAACAGACGGCGCAGGGCGAACGGAGCTACGATATTTACTCCCGTTTGCTCAAAGACCGCATTGTATTTTTAGGCGGTCCCATTGACGATACGACGGCTAACATCATTATCGCCCAGCTTTTATTCCTGGAAGCCGATAACCCGGATAAGGATATCCACCTGTACATCAACAGCCCCGGCGGCGTAGTCACGGCCGGCATGGCTATTTATGATACGATGCAGTACATTAAGCCTGACGTGTCGACTATCTGCGTCGGCTCGGCGGCGAGCATGGCGTCGGTCCTGCTGGCTGCCGGCGCGAAGGGCAAGCGGTTTGCCCTGCCGCATTCGCAGGTCATGATTCACCAGCCCTTAGGCGGCGTTCAGGGACAGGCTACAGAAATCGAAATCCACGCCCGCGAAATCCTGCGTATGCGCAAGGAATTGAACGGCCTGTTGTCCAAACACACGGGACAGCCCATAGACGTCATTCAGAAGGACACGGAACGGGATAATTTCATGACGGCCGAAGACGCCAAAGCCTACGGCCTCGTCGACGAAATTCTCGTCCGCCCTCACGAAGAAGCGAAATAACGGGCCATACAGGAGGAAGACGCTGTGAACGATAGAAATAACGAACCGAGATGCAGTTTCTGCGGCCGCTCGCAAAACGAGGTGCAGAAGCTGATCGCCGGTCCCGGCGTGTATATCTGCGACGAATGCATTGCCGTTGCCCAGCACATCTTGGAAGAAGAAAAGCAAGAAGTATCTTCTGACTTCCAACTGAAAGATCTGCCGACGCCGCGCCAAATCAAGGAGACGCTGGACGAATACGTCATCGGTCAGGAAGCGGCTAAAAAGACGTTGGCTGTCGCCGTATATAATCATTACAAACGACTGCAGACAAACAGTGTAGTAGAAGACGTAGAATTACAAAAATCCAATATCATCATGGTAGGGCCGACGGGCTGCGGCAAAACGCTGCTGGCCCAGACCCTGGCCCGGCTGCTGGACGTGCCGTTTGCCATTGCCGACGCAACGAGCCTGACCGAAGCGGGATATGTCGGCGAAGACGTAGAAAACTGCCTGCTCAAGCTGATTCAGGCAGCGGACTACGACATTGCTAAGGCAGAACGGGGTATTATCTACATCGATGAAATCGATAAGATTGCCCGTAAATCGGAAAACCCGTCCATTACGCGCGACGTATCGGGCGAAGGCGTGCAGCAGGCGCTGCTGAAAATCCTCGAAGGGACCGTAGCCGGCGTGCCGCCTCAAGGCGGGCGCAAGCATCCCCATCAGGAAATGCTGCAGATTGATACGACCAATATCCTGTTCATCTGCGGCGGCGCTTTCGATGGCATCGATAAGACCATTTTAAACCGGACGACGGATAAAAATATGGGCTTTGGCGCCGATATTCATTCGAAGGAAGAACATTCCATGGAATCGCTCCTGAAGGAAATCATTCCGACGGACTTGCAGAAGTTCGGCCTCATTCCCGAATTGATCGGTCGTCTTCCCGTACTGGTCACGCTGAACCCTCTCGACGAAGAAGCTATGGTTCATATTTTGACGGAACCGAAGAACGCCTTGGTGAAACAGTATCAGAAGATGCTGGATATGGACGACGTAGAGCTGGAATTTACTCCCGAAGCCCTGCAGGCTATTGCCAAAGAAGCGCTGCGCCGCAACACCGGCGCCCGCGGCCTTCGCTCCATCATCGAACGGATCATGCTGGACGTCATGTTCGACGTGCCGAGCCGTCACGACGTGGAAAAATGCGTCGTAACGGAAGACTGCGTTACAAAAGGGACGGAGCCTGATCTTGTATTAAAGCAGGTAAAATGATATAATGTGGAAATAAAACTCATTTCTCTCAGTCGGAAATGAGTTTTATTTTTAGACTAAAGAAGGTGATACATCATGGATGAAAATTCGATTTTAGCGATGCCCTTCGTTCCCTTGCGGGGCATTGTCGTATATCCGAAACTGCTCAGCCACATCGACATTGGCCGGGAAAAATCCCTGGCTGCCGTCGATTATGCCATGGAGCATGACCGGCTGCTCATCGTTTCGGCTCAAGTAGATGAAGAAGTAGACGACCCGGGCTTTGATGACGTGTACCAGTGCGGTACCCTGGTCCGGATTCAGCAGCTTCTCCGCCTTCCCGGCGGGCTGGTGCGCATCCTCGTCGACGGGATCGCCCGCGTACAGCTCCAGGGCTTTTCCGAAAAGAAGAATTATCTGGAAGTAGCTGCCGTCAAGGTCGATGAAATTGACGATGCTTCTATTGAAGAAGAAGCGCTGCGCCGCGTCGTATTGAAGCAGTTTGCCGACTGGCTGGAAAACGTCCGCAACGGCGAAGAAATCAGGGAAAAGGCCAAGGCGATTGAAGAGCCCGGTGCTGTGGCCGATTTTATCGTGTCTCAGCTGCCGCTGCGCCTCGTCGTGCGCCAGCAGATTTTGGAAATGGCCGAAGTAAAGGCCCGTCTGCGCCGCGTCATGATTCTTCTCGACACGGAAGTAGAAATTGCCAATTTGGAATCGTCTCTCAATATGGAAGTGCGGAGCAAGATGGATCAGCAGCAGAAGGAATACTATCTGCGGGAAAAAATCAAGGCTATCCATCGCGAATTAGGCGACAAGGTCGATAAGGATACGGAAACGCAGGAGCTGCGGGAAAAGATTCACAAGATGAAGCTGCCGAAAAAGATCGAAGAGCCTCTGCTCAAAGAAGTGGACCGCCTCGATTCCATGCCGCCTATGATGGCGGAATCGGCGATTATCCGCACCTATCTGGACTTGGCTCTGGAACTTCCCTGGAAAAAGGAAACGAAGGACCGCCTCGATTTGAAAGAGGCTCAGAGCGTCCTGGATGAAGACCACTACGGCCTGAAACAGGTCAAGGACCGCATTATTGAGTATTTGGCTGTCCGTCAGCTGACGCACAGCCTGAAAGGGCCCATTCTCTGCTTTGTCGGCCCTCCGGGTACCGGCAAAACGAGCATAGCCCGTTCGATTGCCCGGGCTATGAACCGCAAGTACGTCCGCATTTCCTTAGGCGGCGTGCGGGATGAAGCGGAAATCAGAGGCCACCGCCGCACCTATATAGGCGCGATGCCCGGCCGCATCATCTCAGGCCTCAAGCAAGCCGGCGTCAAGAACCCCGTATTCCTCCTTGACGAAATCGACAAGATGACGTCGGATATGCGCGGCGACCCGTCGTCGGCCCTTCTTGAAGTATTGGACCCGGAACAAAACAATTCCTTCGCCGACCATTACCTTGATATTCCCTTCGATTTGTCCAAGGTCTTCTGGATTACGACGGCCAACGTCGTCAGCGATATTCCCCGTCCGCTCCTGGATCGCATGGAAATCATCGAATTTACGAGCTATACGGAAGAAGAAAAGGTACAGATCGCCAAACAGTACCTCGTGCCGAAGCAGCTCAAGGAAAACGGCCTCAAGGCCAGCCAGGCCCGCTTCTCCGAGGCCGTCTTGAAGACGATTATCCAGGGGTATACGCGCGAATCGGGCGTCCGCACCCTGGAAAAGACCATCGGCGCCGTATGCCGCAAAGTAGGCAAGTCGATTTTGCTGGAAGAAGAAGCGCCGCTTACCGTATCGATGAAAAATCTCCAGACGATTCTCGGCCCGGTTAAATATCTGCCGACGAAGGTCAACAAGGCCGACGAAGTCGGCATCGTCACGGGGCTGGCCTGGACGCAGGTCGGCGGCGAAGTACTGGAAACGGAAGCCGTCGCTGTCAAGGGCAAGGGCAGCCTGCTGCTGACGGGACAGCTTGGCGACGTCATGAAGGAATCGGCTGAAGCCGGTATGACCTACATCCGCCGCCGCGCCGGCGAGCTGGGACTGCCGGAAGATTTCTATTCTCATTTGGATTTGCACATCCATCTGCCTGAAGGAGCGATTCCAAAGGACGGGCCGTCGGCGGGCATTACGATGGCTACAGCCCTGGCCTCGGCCCTGACAGGTAAAGCCGTACGGCACGACGTGGCCATGACCGGCGAAATCACCCTGCGGGGCACGGTTCTTCCCGTCGGGGGAATCAAGGAGAAGGTCATTGCGGCTCATCGGGCCGGCATCAAAAAGATTTTGCTGCCGGAAGAGAATAAGCGCGATATGGACGACGTGCCTCAGTCGGTAAAGGACGACGTGACCTTTGTATTTGTACATCATATGGATGAAGTATTAGAACAGGCATTGGTGAACTCATAATGGCAAAGAGCTTTCAAATAATCAATCCGAAATATACGGCGTCGGCTGTCCGCAAGGATCAGTATCCCGACAGCGGTTTGCCGGAAATCGCCTTTTTAGGCCGTTCCAACGTAGGGAAGTCGAGCCTCATCAACTCTCTGTGCAACTACCGCGGCCTGGCCCGGGTCAGCGGCGAGCCGGGAAAAACGCAGACCATCAACTACTTCAGCGTCGAGCTGCGGGAAAAAGACGGCGAAGCGATTCGCCGCACGCCCTTTTTCCTCGTCGACTTGCCGGGATACGGCTTTGCCCGGACTGGCGGCCAAAAGCGGCAGATGTGGAGCGACTTTATCGGCGAATACGTCACCCAGTCGCCTCACCTGGTCATGCTGTGCCTGCTCGTCGACCTGCGCCATCCCGGACTGGATATCGACCGGCAGGCCTATCAATGGCTGTCGGAACATGGCGTTCCCCTGCAAATTGTCGGGACGAAGGCCGATAAGCTGAAGGCCAGTGAAAAAAGAAAAAATATGATAATGCTCAATCAGATCTTTCCGACGGGCCATGACGCCGTTGTCCACTCTTCCTTGAAGAAGGAAGGCAGCGCAGCGTTGTTAGAACGCATCCTCATGAGCCTGGACGAAGCGAGCAGCCTTCCGTGATGCCGCAGGCATTGCGTACATCCGGCGTCCCATTGCGGCGCCGGATGTTTTTTATAAGGCCGAAGCGGCAGCAAAGCCGCCTGTTATATCGAGTTTTACAGTAATTTACTGGAAAAACGGGGGCGTTTTTGCTATAATAAATTAGATAAAGCAGCTGTTCATCAGATGAAAAATTTAAAAACGTATGCAGCATATCGCAACCGGTAATTCGTAAACGGCAGATTACCGGTTCTATACTTTGTAAGTTTTGGCAGTACGTTGGTAGGGATGGTATAGTTAACGATGAGCCTTTTTGAGGGGAAAGCCCGGAAGCTCCTGTCCATTGTCGTTCCTGTATACAATGAACAATTAAACATTGAGAAGTTTTATACAGAAGCGACAAAGGCAGTTCAGAATCTGGACATGGAATATGAAATTATATTTGTTGACGACGGATCCAGGGATGCGACGCCGCTGCTGCTCAGCCGGCTGACGCAGCAGGACGAGCACGTGCGGGCGCTTTTGCTGGCCCGTAATTTTGGTCATCAGCTGGCCATTACCTGCGGCATGGACCACGCCAGAGGCGACGCTATCGTCACGATGGACGGCGACCTGCAGCACCCGCCGGAAATGATTCCCCAGCTGGTTCAGTATTGGCGGGAAGGCTACGACGTCGTGCAGACGATACGCAAGGACACGAAGGGCGTAGGCTTTCTCAAGCGGCAGACGTCCAAGTGGTATTACCGCCTGCTGAACGCCCTGTCTCCGGTGCACATCGCGCCGGGCGGCTCCGATTTCCGCCTCATCGACAAGCGCGTGCTGGCGACGTTTAAGCTGTTTCGGGAGCACGACCGGTTTATCCGGGGGATGATCGGCGACATCGGCTACAAGCAGAAATCCATCGATTTTGTAGCGCCGCCGCGGTTTGCCGGAAAATCAAAATTTTCTGTGCGGAAAATGCTGCATTTTGCCTTAGATGGAATCATGGCCTATTCAAAGATACCGCTGCGCATATCCTTTTACGCCGGCTTGGTCAGCGCCTTTTTGAGCGTCCTCATCATACTGCACGCCCTGTATTCCAGCGCTGTCGGCTCGGCTGCGCCGGGATGGACGACGGTCATCGTCGTCATCTGTATCTTAGGGGCCCTTCAGCTCATGTTCATCGGCATCGTAGGCGAATATATAGGCCGTATTTTTGAAGAAGTAAAGCAGCGTCCCCTCTATTGGCTGCGGGCCGAACTGGGCGGACGCGGCGAACTGGAGGAACGCAACCGATAGCAGCCGAATCCTCACGGGGAACGGAACGGCCGGGGCGTTTCGGAGACGGAAAGGAGCTTGTATGCGAAACGAAATAAAACGGATATGGATATGGGCCGCCGTGCTGGCCGCCATGGCTTTTCCTGTCAGCGCTGCCGATTATTACGCCGTAGGCGATAAGGGCGGCGACGTGCTGCTCCTTCAGCAGCAGCTGATCAAGCGGGGCTACGACGTTGAGGCCGACGGCGTATTTTCCAAGGATATGGCAAAAGCCGTGTCTAAATTCCAGAAGGATCAAAAAATACAGGTCAGCGGCAAGGTCGGCGGCTGGACGTACTATCTTCTGACGGGCAAACGGACGCTCATGCCGAAGGACAGCGGCTCCAAAGCCGTGCAGAAGCCGGCGAAGAGCAAGCAGAAACCCGCCAAAAAGACGAAGGCTAAAAGGGCCGACAAGACGTCCAAGCTGAAGTATACGAAGCTGAAAAGCCTCAAGGGCTCCGACCACATCGGCCATCAGCTCGTCGATTCGGCATACCAGTACATCGGCGTGCCCTATGTGTTCGGCGGCAATACACCTAAGGGCTTCGACTGCTCCGGCTTTACGAAATACGTCTTTTCCCACAACGGCATCGAATTGCCGCGCATGGCCGACGAGCAGTACCGCATGGGGTTCCGCGTGCGGAAAAATGAGCTCATACCGGGCGATTTGGTTTTCTTTACGACTTATGAGCCAGGCGTGTCCCATACGGGCATTTACGTCGGCGACGGAAACTTCATCAGCGCGACGAGCAGCGGCGGCATCCGCGTAGACAGCCTGAAAAGCGGTTACTGGTCCGAACGCTATATCGGCGCCAAACGGGTCAGATAAATAGAATACCATGGCTAGCAAGAGGCCCTTCCTTCGGCGGTGTCCCAGGCTTCTGCTAGCCATTCCTTATAATGAAAAATTTGTAAAAATAAGTGAAAAATATAAGGGAAAAGGTTGCCCAACGAGGGCAAATAAGCGTATAATTTTTCCATATGAAGAATACAGGAGAGTGTTGTTGATGAAATACATGACGGGTAATGAAATCCGCAAAGCTTATTTGGACTTTTTCAAAAGCAAGGAGCATTTGATTCTGCATAGTTTTCCCTTGATTCCCCAGGACGACCCGAGCCTGCTGCTCATCGGCGCCGGCATGGCTCCGCTGAAGCCGTACTTTACGGGCAAGCTCGTACCGCCGTCCTATCGTGTCACGACGAGCCAGAAGTGCATCCGCACCGGCGATATCGACAACGTCGGCCGCACGGCCCGTCACCATACGTTTTTTGAAATGCTGGGGAACTTCTCCTTCGGCAACTATTTCAAGAAAGAAGCTATTTCCTGGGCCTGGGAATTTTTGACGGAAGTTCTCGAGCTGGATAAAGATAAACTCTACGTCACCATTTATCCGAACGATGACGAAGCCTACGACTACTGGCACAACATGATCGGCCTGTCTGACGAACGCATCTTTAAATTTGAAGACAATTTCTGGGAAATCGGCGAAGGCCCCTGCGGCCCGGACAGCGAAATTTTCTACGACCTGGGACCGGAACGGGGCTGCGGCCAGCCGACCTGCACCGTAGGTTGCGACTGCGACCGCTATTTGGAAATCTGGAACCTCGTATTTACCCAGTTTGACCGTACTAAAGACGGCGAATACGTGCCTCTGGCTAAGAAAAACATCGATACGGGCGCCGGCTTGGAACGGTTGGCTTCGGTTATCCAGCAGAAGGAATCAAACTTTGAAACGGATTTGATTTTCCCGATTATTGAAGACGTCATTGCCCTCTGCCATGGCGATTACAACGACCCCCATCAGAAGGTGGCCATGAAGGTCATTGCCGACCACATCCGGGCGATTACAGTCATGATCAGCGACGGCATCCTGCCGTCCAACGAAGGCCGCGGCTACGTCCTTCGCCGTATCCTGCGCCGCGCCGTCCGCTTCGGCCGTCTGCTGGGAATTAAGGATTTGTTCCTCAGCGGTCTCGTCGACACGGTGATCAGCATCCTCGGCGAAGAATACCCCGAACTGAAAGAGCATGAAGCATTAATCAAAAAAGTTATCGACACGGAAGAAACGCAGTTCAGCGCTACGCTGGCCCAGGGTACGGAGCTTCTCGACCAGCTCATGGCCGCTGCCGGACCGGCGAAGGAACTGGACGGCAAGGATGTGTTCAAACTGTACGATACGTACGGATTCCCTGTCGAGCTGACTGAAGAAATTGCCAGTGAAAACGGCATTACCATCGACCATGCCGGCTTCGACGCCGCCATGAAGGAACAGCAGGAACGGGCCCGCGCCGCCCGCGAAGACGTGTCGGCGAAGGTGGCTACGCCCGATACGACGAGACTGGATCAGAGCAAGCTGGTCAACGACCCGACGGCCATTGAAGCGACTGTCGTCATGCTGGGCAAGGAAGGCGTAGAAGTGGCGAGAGCCTGCGACGGCGAAGAAGTGACGGTCATCATCGACAACAATCCCTTCCATCCCGAAGGAGGCGGCCAGCTCGGCGATACGGGCATGCTGGAAGGAAAAGAAGGCAAGGCCGTCGTAACGGACGCCAGAGCCTTGCCGAACGGCCTGGTATACCTCGTCGCGACTGTTCAGGAAGGGGCCCTGTGCATCGGCGATATGGTCGACGTCAAGGTAGATAAGGACCGCAACCTGGCCATGGCCCGCAACCACACGGCAACGCATCTTCTGCAGGCCGCTCTGCGCAAGGTACTGGGCAACCATGTCAACCAGGCCGGCTCCCTCGTTACGCCGGACCGCCTGCGCTTCGATTTCACCCATTTCTCGCCTGTTACGGCAGACGAACTGGCCGAAGTCGAAGACCTGGTCAACGAAGAAATTTTGGCAAACGTACGCGTCGATATAGAAGAAATGCCCATTGCCAAGGCCAAGGAAAAAGGCGCTATGGCTCTCTTCGGCGAAAAATACGGCGACGTTGTCCGCGTCGTATCGGTCGACGATTTCAGCTGCGAACTGTGCGGCGGCTCCCACGTGCCGTCGACGGCCGTCATAGGCACTTTCCGCATCCTGTCGGAATCCGGCACGGGTACGGGCGTACGGCGCATCGAAGCCGTTACCGGCGCAGCAGCTCTGCAGAAAGCGCAGCATGACGCGGCGAAACTGCGTCTCGTCGCCGACATGCTGAAAGCTAAGGCCGACGCAATTCCTGACAAGCTGACACAGGTTTTGGCGCAGCTGAAAGCGGCGGAAAAAGAACTGCAGCAGCTCAAGAAGGAAGCGGCTATGTCCGACATGGACGATATGCTGGCCACTAAGGAAGACGTCAACGGCGTATCCGTCGTAGCGGCGGAAGCCCAGGCCGATTCTATGGACAGCCTGCGCGAGCTGGCCGATACGATCATGGATAAAGTCGGCAGCGGCGTCGTCCTTCTCGGTGCCGTTCATGACGGCAAGGTCAACTTCGTGTGCAAGGTCGCTAAAGCCGATACGAAGAAGGGCCTCCATGCCGGCAAGATCATTAAGGCGGCGGCTCAGGCAGCCGGCGGCAACGGCGGCGGCCGTCCCGATATGGCTCAGGCCGGCGGCAAGGCTCCGGAAAAATTGGCCGAAGCCCTGAAGGCCGGTAAAGCTGCCGTCAGCGAATTGATTGAATAAAAAGTATTTACATACGCAATGTCGTAAAGGATGTGATTCTATGGCAATCAGCGACGAAACGATGATCGTCAGAAATAGAAACGAAGAACAGACTGTCGCTTCTATGATTTTAGAAGATGTGTATCACGCATTGGAAGAAAAAGGATATAACCCCGTAAACCAAATCGTAGGATATTTGCTGTCCGGCGACCCGACGTATATTACGAGCCACAACAACGCCCGCAGCAACATCCGGCGCATCGAACGGGACGAACTCATTGAAGAACTGGTCCGTTCGTACGTAAAGCATCGCGGCTTATAGGAGGAACATGCGGATTTTAGGACTAGATGTCGGCTCTAAGACCATCGGCGTAGCCTGCAGCGACGCCTTGCTCATTACGGCGCAGGGCGTCGAGACGATACGGCGCGTTTCCAAGAAAAAGGATTTCCAGCGGCTGAAAGAGCTGGTCGCCGAAAAGGAAGTGCACCGCATCGTCGTAGGCCGTCCCCGTCATATGAACGGCGACTACAGCGAAAATATTGATAAGATCGAACACTTTGTAGATGAACTTAAAAAGGTCATGCCAGATATGGACTTTGTCTATTGGGATGAACGCCTAACGACCGTCATGGCCGAACACGTGCTGATGGAAGGCAATGTACGGCGGGAAAAGAGAAAACAGTTCGTCGATAAAATGGCGGCTGTCCTCATATTACAAAATTATTTAGACGCTCAAGGAGGATAACATGACAGAAGAAATGGAAGAAGTAATGGTCATTACGATTACCAGTCCCGATGGTGAAGAAAAAGATTTTCAGGAAGTAGACGCAGTCGAAATCGACGGCAAAATCTTTTCGCTGCTCCTTGAAATCTGCGAAAACGAAGATGAAGCAGAAGCTATCATCGCCCGCGTCGATGAAGAAGACGGCGAACCCGTTTACGTAGAACCGACGGAAGAAGAATTTGAAGCAGCCAGCAAGGCCTTTGAAGAATTGGCTGCTGAAGACGAAGAATAAGCACAGGTATATAGTAGTATAGAAAGAGGCATGCCGCGGCATGCCTCTTTCTATACGTACGGCAGGAGACGTTATGACTGAATTACCAAGTATACAGCAATTAAAAAATTTTATTTTATATGGAAAATACGGCAATTTTACATCTGCAGCCAACGCGGCCAACATTACGCAGTCGGCGTTCAGCGCGCAGATTAAAAAGCTGGAAGACGTCGTCGGCGTCCGTCTGATCGCCCGGTCAAACCGCGGCAGCCAGTTGACGAAAGCCGGTGAACTATTATTTCAGCGGCTGGAGCCCATATTGGACGAATTAGATTGTTGTTTAGACGAAGTTCGCTCTATGGATGGCAGATCCTTGCCTCTTTCCATCGGCATCATGCTGTCGCTGGGAGATATTCATATGAACCGCCATTTGGCGTACTTTCAGCAGCACTACAGCGGAGCGTCCTTTCAGGTATATAATTTGGAAGCGCAGGAATTACTGCAGAAGCTCCGCAGCGACGAGCTCGACATTATATCCTTGTTTCGGCTGCCCTCTATGGATATAGACGGCTATGAGCAAGTCTGTTTCTGTAAGGAAAACATCGTTTACTATGCGCCTCATATCGTCGTTTCCGGAGGGGGTGCGACGGCCGATTTCATTGCTTCGCAGCCCTTGGCCCAATATTCTCCTCAGTACGTCATGAACGAATATTTAAATCAATTTTTATCAGCTCATACATCCTTGCCGCTGCAAACGCAGGCTTGGTTTTCTACGCCCTACGCGATGATGAATTATTGTCAGGCTAACCGCATCGGCGCGCTTCTGCCGGAACGTTTTTTGAAAGCCCTGGGCGTCGCCGGCGGCTGGTACGACGTAGACCCGCTGATCGTTTTGCCTTGCTACTTACTGTACAAGCGAAGCAATCCCAGGTACGAGGCTATTCAGGTCTTTGTCGACTATATGAAGCGGACGTATCACGTGCCGTCGTGACATCGCCGTTTTTTATGACATACATCGTTTTTTTCTGTTATACAAACCATACGCGAAGGAGTACAATTCTCCTTGAATTCAAGAAAAGGAGTTGTATGTAGACATATGGAACAGAAATCGCTGTGGAATAAAGATTTCCTGTTGGATACGGGAATTAATTTCGTCGTGTATTTAATTTATTATTTGCTCATGGTTATTATTGCCGTTGTGGCAAAGGACGAACTCGGCGCTTCGCTGAGTGAAGCCGGGCTGGCGTCGGGCATTTTTATCGTCGGCACCTTGCTGGCGCGCCTGCAGTTCGGCAAGGCCATCGAGTTGTATACGCGCCGCCGCACCTTGTATGGAGGGCTCTTATTTTACCTGGTTACGACATTATTGTACTTTTATATTCCGAATCTGACTGTCATGTATATCATCCGCCTGCTGAACGGCTTGGCTTACGGCATTGTCTCGACGGCTACCAATACGATTATTTCCGCCTGTATTCCGGCAGATAAACGGGGTGAAGGCATCAATTATTACGGCTTGAGCACCAGCCTGGCCGCGGCTGTCGGGCCGTTTTTGGGCATGTTCCTCATGCTGATTACGGACTTCCGCTTTATCATTGGCCTCTGCACGGTCTTAGTCATTGCCTGCGCCGTCGGCTGCGTCTTCCTCCACGTAGACGAAATCGAGCTGAGCGAAGAAGAACGGGCGTATATGAAAGCCATATCTGTCGATAATTATGTGGAACGCCGCGTCATGACGATTTCCCTTATCGGATTCCTCATGGGCTTCGCTTATTCCAGCGTACTGACGTTTTTGGCTTCCTATGCCAGAGAAATTCATCTCGTACAGGCCGGCACGTTCTTCTTCGTCGTGTACGCCGTCGTCATTACGGTGACGAGGCCCCTGACGGGTATTATCTTCGACCGGAAGGGAGAAAATTACGTCCTCTATCCCTGCTATCTCTGCCTGGCCGCTGGGTTGTTCCTCCTGTATGCGACAGGTACGGCATGGCAGCTTCTCCTGGCCGGCGTTTTTGTCGGGCTGGGATACGGGACGTTTATGTCGAATGGACAGGCCGTATGCATTAAATTAACGCCGCCTCACCGCGTCAGCGTGGCCTTGTCGACGTATTTCGTCGCCCTGGATCTGGGCCTTGGCGTAGGGCCGTACGTCTTGGGGATGCTGCACCGCATGCTTACGTTCCCCCAGTTATACGCCGTAGCCGGCGTCATCGCCATCGTCTGCTTTTTCTTATATTATGGCCTGTACGGACGTCGGAGCGTGAAAGCCGTCCGCGTTGTTCCGGCAGCGGCGCAGAAATAATTGGTTTTATAGTAAATGTTAGGGTAACGACAGGTGTCATATATCTGCCGTTGCCCTATTTTTTTCAAAAAGAGTGGACATACGACGGTCCTACTGTTCTAATTAACGTGACTAAGCCCTAATAGAAATGAAAATATCCCGTGTTCTATTCTTATCAGATTGAAATGAGTTTTTTTAGGGAAGCGTGCTGGTACTGATATTGGCGTTACTTTATATATTTTTCGCTTTTATACAGTAAAGTTTCTCCGTAATTATTTTACCATAACATGCTGTATTCATTAGAAAAAATAAAAAATAATCGTTATTTATTATTGACTTTTCCACTGAAATGGTATACAATAAGACCATAGCAAGAGATAATAATTATTAGATAGAAAGAAATTTTAAAATTATTTTACGCATAGATGAAGGAGATTTCACCATGAAACATGTAGAATTTTACCGCAATGAAAAAGATAATTCCATTTTAGCAGTCGTAGGCGTTCAGGCTGAACAGGAAGTCGTCGTAGACGGTCAGAAATTGGTTCGCTTAGTCGCCGATTCTGTAGACGCCGCGAAGGAAAAACACGTGCCGGCTGTACGGAAAGAGGACGGCCGCTTATTGGTCGAAGTCGGCTCGGTAACGCATCCGATGGAAGAAAAGCACTACATCGAATGGATTGCCTTGGTATCGGACAAATCCGTTGATATCCGTTATCTGAATCCCGGCGAAGCGCCGAAGGCCGAATTTGAAGGAAATTCCGGCGTCGTATACGCATACTGCAACCTCCACGGGTTATGGAAAACGGAAGTATAATTTGCTGATATCCTGTATAGGCAGGAATACTGGTTTCTGCCGATGAACGAAATAAGGCGCTGCCGCATGAAGGAAATCCTGTTCTTCGTGCGGCAGTTTTGGCATACATAGGAGAGAAAATCGAGGTGAGCCCTATGAATTTTAAAATGCTGTACATAGACGGAGCTTGGACGCCCGGCGCGTCGGGAGCCTATATCGACGTAGAAAATCCAGCGAATAAAAAGATATTCGCCTGCGTACCTGCAGGAAACGATGCCGACGTAGATAGAGCGGCAAAGGCTGCGGCGGCAGCCCTTCCGGTATGGGCGGCGACATCTTTGTCTGAACGGACGGAGTACATGAAGAAGATGCTGACGCATGTTAAAGAAATGGAGCCGCAGCTGATCAACTGTATTATTAAAGAATTGGGAGCGCCCGTGTCCTTTGCCGCGGCCAGCCACGTTCGATACCAGTACGTGCGTACTCAGTCGTATATCGACTTGGCGGCCGGCCTTCCCTTAGTGGAGAAGCTGCCCCAGTCGACGGTATATCGGGAGCCCGTCGGCGTCGTCGGCTGCATTACGCCGTGGAATTATCCCTTGGGGCAGATTATCCAGAAGGTCGTCCCGGCGATTCTCGTAGGCAATACAGTCGTGCTGAAGCCGAGCCAGCATACGCCCTTAGCTGCCTATTATCTGACAGAGGCCTTCCACAAGGCCGGATTTCCGCCGGGTGTGTTCAATCTCGTAACCGGCCGGGGCAGTCAAATCGGCAACGCCATGTGCGGCCATCCCCTGATCAACATGATATCCTTTACGGGTTCGACAGAGGCCGGCGTCGGCGTAGCTCAACGGGCTTTGGCGACGATGAAGCGCATCAGCATGGAATTAGGCGGCAAGTCACCCTGCGTCATTCTGAAAGGCGCGGACTACGAAGGGGCAGTGCGCATGTGC
>USGG01000005.1 GCA_900554215.1 uncultured Megasphaera sp. | reverse complement strand
TCCAATCCACCAGTTGCCGTTTTCACCGATGAACGGGGTGTTTCCGTCTTTGCCGAACATGCCCGATTTTCTGGCATTGGTAATCGTCCCTTCGGCTTCCATGCCGCGGGGAATGGCGACGACATCGCCTACGACGACGTCTTCGCTAACGGCGAAATGCACCGTATCGCCTTCCTGAGCCGTTTTGGAGTTCAAGGCTTCCAAATTTTTCATTTTGACAATCGTTCCGGCAGGAATCGTAACCGACTGCGATACGTATTTCGTATCTCCCAGCAGGGCCTGGCGCAGGGACAGTACGCGGCCTTTTAACGCGCCCGTAATCACCTTGCCATCAATACCTTCTTCCAAGGCATCGACCCGAACTAAAATCGGTTCCTCCGTTACCTGACCGGAATACTGCCACTGCATAAGATTCACTGCGGCTACCAATGAAAGATCCGATCCGGAATT
This sequence comes from uncultured Megasphaera sp., assembly GCA_900554215.1. Classification (GTDB taxonomy): domain Bacteria; phylum Bacillota; class Negativicutes; order Veillonellales; family Megasphaeraceae; genus Megasphaera. Next base: position 57,392 of record USGG01000005.1, on the reverse strand, counting down.
TCCATATACGTCCTTATACAAAGCATTGGTTTTCTCCTGCAGGCTGCCCGATACGGTAGACTGTCCATTCAGCAGCTTATCCAGAGCCGCCACGCGTTCGTTCAGCGAGCCCGTCTGCGTCGTGCCGTAAACAGTCGTTTCCACTTTATCCGCTTTTTCCAAAATTGTATAATCAGCTGCGCCGGCCGTCATAACGCCGCATAAAGCCATGACCGCCAACAGGCAGGAAACTTTTTTCTTCCACATGCTTCATTCCTCCTTGTCGTACCTAGCCGCATATAATGACTGTTCGTAAAAAGCCTTTTCGGCATATGATACATAAGAATACTTATATATCATTATATAAAAATAAGGCTTAAAAAGCAACAATTTGCCCTTATCTGCACAAGCTCATTCTCCCTCTCTCATAAAAAATTAACAAAAAATATACAAAATAGACCTTGCTTTTACTCTTGCTGTCTGTTATAATAACAGCATAACAAATAATCTTTATTTGTTAATAGCATTTAATATTCAATTTCAATTTAACATTAAATTTATTCTATTTTCAGGAGGTTATGAACATGAAAAAATTTGTTTGCGGTATCTGCGGTTATGTATATGAAGGTATGGAAGCTCCGGAAAAATGTCCTCAGTGCGGCGCTCCGAAAGAAAAATTCACGGAAATGGTTGCTGGCGTAAAAGAATATGCTGACGAACACAGAGTCGGCGTTGCTAAAGGCGTAGATGAAAGAATCATCGAAGGCCTGCAGCTCAACTTCACGGGCGAATGCTCCGAAGTCGGTATGTACCTTGCTATGAGCCGCGTTGCTGACCGTCAGGGCTATCCGGAAGTTGCCGAAGCTTACAAACGCATTGCATTTGAAGAAGCTGAACACGCAGCTAAATTTGCCGAACTCCTCGGTGAAGTCGTAACAGACGACACGAAGACCAACCTCGAACTCCGCGCTGCCGCAGAACAGGGCGCTTGCGCTGGCAAAAAAGAATTGGCTACGTTGGCAAAACAGCTCAACCTCGACGCTATCCATGACACGGTTCATGAAATGGCAAAAGACGAAGCTCGTCATGGCCGCGTATTCGATGGCTTGCTTGCCCGTTACTTTGCAAAATAAGATTTCCCTTGCAATTGGACGACCTGCATCAATTGATGCAGGTCGTTTTTTATATAAGTTCATAGTATAATATTTGTAACGAAATCTATCTGAAGGAGGCGGTTTTCATGAAACGACTATTCTCATCGCTATGCATCCCCTTTGCCTTAGCCCTGCTGTGCATTCCGGTTCAAGCAGAAGATTACGAGCATTGGAGTGATTCAGCCTATGAATTTCACAGCGTGCGCCGCATCTATGTCGACGAACTGCAAACGCCGCCGGAGGTCATTTCCAGCCCGATGAAAGCCCGCCGGCTCAAGGAGTATTTCTTCGAACAAGCAGAAGAACTGGACGATTGGACCGTGGTCATGCCGACCCTTCCGCCGCCTGTGCCGCCGTCTCCCCTAGCAGCGCCGCCGGAACCGGCAGAACAGCCGAAGCAGACAGAAGCCAGTTCTGCCGAGCTGCACCATGTTTCCTCCAGCGATCCGGCAGCTGGTCTTCCCGATTCGCCTCCTGCCGCAGTATCTGAAACCGAACCGACGCCGCCAGCTCCCGCGCCGGTTCCAGCCGAGCCTGCAGAGCCGCCCCAGGCTCCAACAGACGCCATCCCGCTGGAAGCTGCCGATTCCGACCTCTACGTCAAGGCAACCGTCACGACCTATTATGTCGGAACAGGATTGATACCTGCCCATATGGAATGGGAATCGTATATGATCCGCGACGTGGCCTACGACAGGCGAGGACGGCCCCACTGGTTTTCCCGCCGTATCAGTTATCCCGTATACGTGCCGAACACCTATGTTCCCCTGGCAACGGTAGGCGTTCAATTTATCGTATACGACGTAAAAACGGGAAAAGCCGTGTCGATGAGCGAAGACAACCGCACGCGCGGCTCGTCACAGGATCTATACGGCGTGTATAAACGCATCGTCGACAGATTTTACAAAAACTTGAAAAAAGATTTAAAAGAATAAGCCGCACGGTACCTTATGAAAAAAAGCGCGCAGGACTCCCCTTCTCCTGCGCGCTTTTCTGCTGCCAGTACAGCGCCATTATTCCGTTTTTTTACCGTTCAAATACAATTCAATCGTATGGGACAGTTCATGGGCTACTGCATCTTCTTCAAATAAAATGCTGTCGGCTCCAGCCTGCTTCAGCAAGGCCTCGTCGTTTAAAAAGCGCGAACGGGCAAAGATTTTTATGGTCGCACTGCAGTTTCGCGCCGCCATAGCCGCTGACGCCGCCTCCGCTACGTCGGGAATCGTGATGATAAAGCAGTCGGCCTGTTCCGCGCCGGCAGCCTTCAAGACCTCTTCCCGCGACACGTCGCCGTACATAGCCAGCTTGCCCTGTTCATTCAGCATGGAAACAGTTTTAAGATTCATATCGACAACGATAGGCTCCATACCGCGCCGTTCCAACAATGACGCAGCCCGCCGCCCCGTAGGACCATATCCGGCGATGATCGCCCGAGGCCGTTCCGTCTTTTCGCTGCGAACTCGTTCTGCATATATACTGCCCAGCGAAGCCGCTTTAGATTCCATGCGGAACGTAAGCCAACGCCAAAGCTTCGGCTGGTTCCTGGCCCATGCCTCGGCATCAGTCATACGACTCATAAAAAACGGATTGGCGGCGATAGAAATCATGGCACAGACAATGAGAACGCTGAAAATATCCCGCGAAATCAGCTGCAGTGAATACCCCGTCTGAGCCAATATGAAGGAAAATTCACCAACCTGGGCCAAGCTGGCCGCGACGGTAAAGGCCGTCGTCGGAGAGTAGCCCAAGACGGCGACGACTATGACGGTCACCAACGGCTTGATCAAGACGACGATGAGCAAGGAAACGATAACGACGACAGGCCGTTCGATAAGAAACTGCGGGTCAAACAACATGCCGACAGAAAGAAAAAACAAAATAGCAAAGGCATCGCGCAGAGGAATCAACTCCGCGCCAGCCTGATGGCTCACATGGCTCTTGCCGACGACCATGCCTCCCAAAAAAGCCCCCAAGGCAAAAGAAGCGTTAAAAATATAAGCAGCGCCTACGGCAGTGAGAAAGGCTACGGCTAATACCGTCAGGGTAAACAACTCCTGTGAACGAGTCTGCACCACCTTTTTCAGCATCCATGGCATACAACGTCCGCCGATGACGATGACCAATCCCCACAGCATTGCCAGCTTGATAACAGCCAGGGCAACAGCCCATATCATCATCGTCAGAGAAATGCCCGCGCCCGACGCCAGCGACGGGCCGACTGCCGGCAGCAGCACCAGCATGAGCACGGTAAAAATATCTTCTACGACCAGCCATCCGACAGCAACGGTGCCATGTATCGTATGCAGTTTGCCGCTGTCAGTCAGAACTCGCAGCAAGACGACCGTGCTGGCTACGGATAGCCCGAGGCCGAGAAACAATCCTTCTACAAAGGAGTAGCCCAGGGCCATGGCCGCTGCTATGCCGCACAGGGTAGCCGACAGACTCTGCAGAATCGCGCCGGGAATGGCCACGCCTTTCACCTTCAGCAAATCGTCCATATGGAAATGCAGTCCTACGCCGAACATAAGCAAGATAATGCCGACTTCGGCTAAATTGTTGGTAAGATCCTGGTCGGCAACAAATCCCGGCATATTCGGGCCGATCAAAAAGCCTGCCGCTAAATAACCTACAATAGGCGATAACCCAACTCTTCGCGCTATATATCCAAAAAGCAAAGCCAATCCAAATCCGATGGCTAAAATTTCCAGCAAATGATATGCATGCACAGACATCACCTCTTTTAAACTATAAATAATGATTCTTTATTCTCATTATACTAAAAAGAAGGCTCTGTGTACACGCCTTTGCTATGCGCTATTGATAAGATCATATGCCTATTTAGCCAGATATGCAGAAAACGGTATGCACTGACATACTGCACACCGTTCCCGATTTCATCACATATTCATTTTTAACTTAATTTTGGGACTCACCTGCCGCGGCGATGCTTTTTCTGCCACCAGATAAATCCATATACGGCCGCTACGGCTACGAGAAGAATCAGCAGGCGTCCCCAATGCTCCTGTATGCGCAGCAAATCATGGCCCAGCCATACCTCTACGACGACGGCAGGAATTTTGCCGAGGGCATTGGCAATAAAGTGATCCCTGTACGAAATATGGCTCAAGGCACTGAAGGCCGTGACGACCACATTAGGCGAATAGGGAATCGCCCGGCCAACCATAATCGTCCGGATGCAGCTGTAGGAATCGAGCTTTTCCAGCATATTGCTCCGGCAAATGACCTTTTTAGCCTGATTGCGCAGCAATGTCCTCGTCAGCCGAAAGCTGATTTCAATGCCGATGACTTCTCCGACCCAGGAAATTAAAATCCCCGGCACCAAGCCAAATATAATACCGTTGACCGTCAAAAAGGGGATAGAGGGAATACCGATGGCGTTGACGAAAGCAATCATAAACACGCTTACGCCGATAGCCGCGTAGCCAAACGACGCGATATAATCCGTCAGGCCATCCAGGTCGCCGCGAATCATCAGCCACCACATCGTAGAATAAAAGTCCGGCAGCATAACCTGGATAAGCCACAAAATGAGGACGACTCCTGCCACCCCGCCGATGCGGAGAGTCCATCCTAATGCTTTATCTGTCATACAAATATTATCCTCATATAAAAATTTAAATCAGCGTACCTTTTATTATATCATAATCTTCATCATCTTGGCACGATGTAATCTTGACTTTTTCCACTTTTCCCATATTTTGACTCATCATAATAAAATCTTCCAACTTCTCCATCGCCAGTCCGCTGTCAATCAGCTGGGCCGCCCGCTTTACGCCGGCTTCCAAGGTCAAAGTGCTGCCGCCTACATACAACCCTGCGCCGGCATTGAGGAGAACTGCCGTACGGCAGGCACCCTTTTCGCCCCGCAGGACGCGCCGGGCAATAGCCGCGTTTTCCTTCGGCGTCCCGCCGCGCAGCTCGTACCGCTCGCACGACGGCAAGGCAAATTGTTCCGGCCAAACGTCATAGGTACGAAAGTCCTGACCTGAAAATTCGCAAATCAGCGTGCGGCCGGCAGCAGAAATTTCATCGGACCCGTCCCGCCCATAGACGACCATGCCGTGTTCCACGCCTAATCGCGACAATACGCGGGCCATCGGTTCTACCAAATCAAGCGTGTTGACGCCCAAAATCTCGCGGCTGGCCCGGGCCGGATTGATGAGGGGCCGCAGCACGTCAAAAATAGTCGGGACGCCGAGCAGCTCCCGCACTCTGTCGATGCGCTTCATCATGTAGTAGTAATACCGCGTGTAAAAATAACAAATCCCAATCTGCTTCAGCATTTCCAGACAGCTGGCCGGACTGAGAAAAATATTAACTCCCAAAGCTTCCAGCATATCGGCTGAACCGCTCCGGGACTTCTTCGCCCGGTTTCCGTGTTTTGCCACGCGGACGCCGCCGGCTGCGACGACAATAGCTGAGGTCGTTGATATGTTGAACGTCTTGGCCCGATCGCCGCCGGTACCGACGATATCAAATAAATCAGGCCGGCATTCCACTCGCAGGCTATGAGCCCGCATAGCCTCGGCAAAAGCCGTCAATTCCGCCTCCGACGCGCCCTTTGTCGCCAGAGCAGCCAATACTGCGCCAACCTGTACGTCAGACATCGTCCCGTTCATCATGCTGTCCATGACGTACATGCATTCCCGCGCTGTTAAAGGCTGCCGTTTCGTAATCTTCCTCAACACGTTCGTCAACATATCCGACACCCCCTGTATACAAACCTAAAGGAGTTCCACTTCATATTATATATTATACCATATTATATCTATAATATATATAAGATAAGATAAAAGGCCGATATGCTTTAAATATTTCTTTTCTCCATTCTGCTGATTTTATAAATTTTCCCCCAACGCAATCCAGATATTTCTTTTGCTTGCAAAAATCGGCCCGATGATATTTCGAGCCGATTTTTTCTTTCTCTATTTGTTAAATAAATATTCTGTACGTCCGACAACAACTCCTCCTTTGACGTAAACACGGGGAACGCGCCGATTAATATTGCAGAGGATTTCATGGTCTATAGTACCAATCAAAGCTGCCAATTCCTCTAAATCAAGGTACTCGTTTCCCTGACCTCCAAACAGCACGCATTCGTCGCCAACCTGAACATCGGGCACATCAGTCACGTCTATCATGCACTGGTCCATGCAAATATTGCCCACCTGACGAACGCGCCGTCCTTTGACCAGGACTTCGGCCCGATTAGACAATAACCGCGGATACCCGTCGGCATACCCTAATGGCAAGGTAGCGATGACCGTCGGCCGCGGCGCTTTAAAATGCCTGCCGTAGCTAACCGTTTCTCCTGCGTCTATCCGCTTGATATGAGTGATACAGCACCGTAAAGACATGACGGGACGCGGAATAAATTCGGAATGCTGCACAGCAGCAGACGGATTATATCCGTATTGTACAATGCCAGGCCGCACCATATCGCAGTAAAAATCCCCATAGGCCAGCACGCCGGCGCTGTTGCAGCAATGACATACTGAAAACGTCACGCCTTCTTCATTCAGACGCTGATAAAACTGCCAAAACCGTTCGTATTGCTTCTGCGTATAGGCCAGCGCTTCGTCGTCTCCGCCGTCAGCAACGGCAAAATGAGTGAATATCCCTTCCATGATAACGTTTGATAACGCTTGTATTCTCTTGACTTCTTCAATGCTCTCGTCAGAAGGCCTGTATCCAATACGCCCCATGCCGCTGTCTACGGCGATATGCAGTTTTGCCTTTCGGTTTTGCTTCATCGCTTCAGCAGAAAACAACTCAGCATCAGCATAATGAAATATGGCGACGTCAACACCATATAGCACGGCTTCCCGTGCGCGTCGGCCATCCGTATGGCCTAATACCAAAATAGGCACGGTGACGCCGGCACGACGCAGTTCGACGGCTTCGCTTAAACATGCCACGGCCAACCGATCCGCCCCGTTTTCGAGGAATACTTTGGCCATTTCTATCGCTCCATGCCCATATGCGTTGGCCTTTACTACAGCCGTTACCGTTTTATCCGCACCGACAATACGCCGAATAGACTGCATATTATATGCCGCCGCATCCAAATCAATTTGCGCCCATACGAGCCGTTTTGAAAATCCCTCGGTAATCTGAAATACATCCATGACACAGTCCCCCCTAAAAAGTATCCCCTCCTGCAAAAGCCGAAGCTTTCATAGGAAGGGATCTTGTCATATTACGTCTTGCGCTGCTGCTTATCTCGTGACTACCTGGCCGGCGCAAACACCGGTTTGTTGTCCTTCTTTCAAGGCAATTTGCCCGTTGACGACGACATATTCTACGCCGGCAGAATATTGCTGCGGTTCCGTATACGTCGCCCGATCAATAATCTTATCGGCGTCAAACACCACGATGTCGGCAAAATATCCCGGCTTCAGCATGCCGCGAGAATTCATGTGCAGCTTCTGAGCAGGCAGGCTGGTCATCTTACGCACGGCTTCTTCCAACGGCATGAGTTTTTTATCGCGCACATACCGGCCCAGGAAACGGGCATGGGAGCCGAATCCGCGAGGGTGAGGCTTGCCGAAATTCAGCACCCCTTTAACGTTGAGGCTCATCGTATCAGAACCAATAGAGCCGTTCGGCTGCTTCATAAACGTCATGACGTCGTCTTCATCCATAGCGTAGTAATTCATCTGCACGCGGCCGTTTTCCGCCAGCAACAAGTCGCAGGCCGCATCCAGAGGCTCTTTCCCCTGCATTTCAGCAATTTCCGTGATGAACATGCCTTCATACTTTTTGTTTTCTTCATGCGTAACAGACGATACGAAGAATTTCTTCCATCCGCCGGCAGATTTGACAAAGTTCTGCCATCCCGGAATGCCTTCTTCGATTTCTTTAGCGATGCGGACGCGGATTTCCTTATCTTTTATCCGTTCCAGAAGCTTGTCGACGCCGCCTTCAAAAAGCCACGGCGGCAAGCAGGCTGCCAGCGAGGTTAACCCGGCCGTATAGGGATAAATATCGAAGTTGACTTCGACGCCTTCCGCTTCCGCCTGAGCAAATTTATCCAGCACGATTTGTGTCTTGCCGAGCATATTCTGGCTCAGGAGCTTCAAATGGGAGATTTCTACAGGAACGCCCGCTTCTTTCCCAATCCACAGCGCTTCGTCGATAGCATCTAAAATGCCGTCGCTTTCCGTACGCATATGAGTGCAGTACACGCCGCCGTAGGGCTTGATAACCTTACAGAGTTCGGCGACTTCTTCCTTCGACGTATATTCGCCAGGCATATAGACGAGCCCAGTGCTGAGCCCCAGCGCGCCGTCTTCCATCGCTTCGCGGGTCAGCTTTTTCATTACTTCCAGCTGCTCCGGCGTAGCGTCGCCCTTTTCCAGTCCCATGACGGCAATGCGAACTGCGCCCTGCGCCACGAGAGGCGCAATGTTGATGCAAGGCTTATTTTCTCTGAACGTATCTAAATATTCTTTCAGCGAGTTCCAGGGCAGCTCTAACTCTACCGGTATAGAACCGACCAAGCGGGTACCCAAATACGCGATGAGGGTGTCCTTCTTATCGTCGCCAATCGGCGCGGGACCGATGCCGCAGTTGCTGATGACGTCCATCGTAACGCCGTTATACAAATGACTGTTTGCCTTCGGGTCGTATACAAAGGAAAAATCCGAATGAGTATGCATATCGATGAACCCCGGTGCGACGACGCGTCCTGCCGCATCAATACATGCCTTGCTTTCATATTCTTTCAAATCGCCAATGGCGGCAATCTTATCTCCGACGATACCAACATCCCCTGCATAGGCTTTTTTCCCTGTACCGTCGATGATGAGGCCATTTATAATCTTCAAGTCGAACATAGACCAAGCTCCCTTCTTTCTGTACTAGGCATATGAAGTGTAATTACGCCGCTTTCTTACTGTCGCGGACGAAGTAGTAACGGGCAATCAAAATCCCAATAACGATGATGAGAATATTGAGAATCCAGCCCGGCAAAGCCAGCGTCTGCCAGAAGTAAGCAACGGCAATCGCAATGAGAATTGTCCATGCGCCCATGCCCAGGTTTTTGCAGGCCAACTGAACATATACAGCGCCGAATACGGACGTAAGAACGTATTTAAACGAATTGGTTACGAAAGGCGGCAAGATTTCCAAAATGCTCTGGCCGACGAGAACAAAGATAGTAACGATCGTAACAGAAGTCAAAACTGTACCGGCAATGCCGATAGTAGAGATGACGTCACCTTCCGGCGTGCTGGCTTCTACGTCGGCAGCCTTCTGGGCCATGGCAACGCCAGGACAACGGATGTCAGCGCAGCTGCCGGCAATCCAGCCGATGTATTCGCCGCTGGGGCCTAACAAGCTGAAATAGGAAATAGGCTGTACAATCCAGGAAATACCGAAGGTTACGGCAACGACTGTCCAAACCTTAAAAATATCAGAAACGGGCGGAATCAATCCGTAGGCTAAATATAAGTAAATAGCCGGCGCAAAGTTAGCGATAATACCGCCAATCATAATCGCAGAACCGACGCGGATAACGCGGTCATTGTAGCTTAATCCTGCTCCACTAGTCATAATATAGTATCCTCCTTTATACGTCTCGTCTCTACCCAAATATAGCCGTCGTCACAAACATACCGATCAGCATGGATATCCCCAAGGCAACTTCCTGTAATCGGGCATGCTTGGCAAATACGCGGGATATGACCAGCATGCTGATTGCCGATACGGCCGTCGCGCACCATAAGCCGGGTTTTAAGGAAACGAGCTGATTCGATGTCAAGTAAGCAAACAAGCCGACAGTCGCGCCGGAAAGCATAAGCTTAATCCAGGCCGGATTATATTTTGCATTCAATTTTGCAACGTATTTGCTCATGCCGGGCGTCAGCAGCAGGGCGACGAGCATCCAGCCGACGTTGTTCAGAGCCATGCCCCAGATGCCGTACGTAAAGCCCATGAGGCCGAAGTCGGGAGACTGGGGATCTAAGCCGAGAACTTTACCAGCCAAGGCAATAACGGCAATTTCCGTTCTGGCAGCACCGACGTCGTTCATACGCATCCACGTCGTAGGTGCGCCGATGACAGCAATTAAAGCAAACGCAATAATAACAGGAGATAAAGACGGACCGATAGCTGTAATCATGGAAGAACGAAGGCCGGCAATACAACGTTCTTTGGATATACCAAGCTTTTTAGCTTCCGAAAAGGCCATCTTTACATAAATAACACTAGCAACGAGAAGAACGATAATCATCAAGCTGGATACGGCCCATAAGCCCGGGCTATTCATAATGCTGTTAGAATCCATAAGGCACACTCCTTTACAAATATATCATCCCTGCCGCCGGACATTCGGTATATTTCCGACGGCAGGACACCTACTTAAAATTTCAATTCATCGGAATCGAGAATTGCTGCGGCAAACCAATTAATGCGGTCGTAGAGAGAGTCGACAACGGCAAATTCACGAAGCGTATGATTCCAGTTACCGCGGACACCGCAGGAGCACAGTACGGGCGTGCCGGCCTGCTGGATATACGTCGCGTCGGAGCAGCCGCCTACCTGGGCGGGAGACGTTTCCGGCAAATCATACTTAGCCGCCGTCGCCTTCATGAAGTTAAATAACGTCATGATCGTATCGTCTGTTTCCAACGTCGTGAACAAGTTTAATTCTTCAAAGGTGCACGTCGTGCCTTCTACATAGTTCTTGGCACAAATTTCAGAAATGGCTTTGCGTACTCGTTCCAATTCGCTCATGTATTTGAAGCGAATATCCAGGGAGCACATGCATTCTGCCGGTACGGCGTTCGGAATAGTACCGCCCTTGATGACGCCCGTATTGACCGTCGTTTCCATCTCCAAGTCCGTCAGCGCCTGGAAATCAAGAACCTTATGAGCCATTTCTTCGATGGAGCTGATGCCGTCGAGGAAGGCTGCTCCTGCATGAGCCGATTTACCTTTGACAAAGACGTCGACGCCTAATCGGCCTTTGCGGCCGACGGCCAAGGCATTATCCATTAAGCCCGTTTCCATGTTCAGGGCAAACAAACAGCCGGCCGAGTGTTCCTGAATAAAGCTAGCCACGTCCGTATAGCTGTGAAGGCCTTCTTCGTCAGGCGCAAAGAGTATTTTTAAAGGACGGCCGGCATATCCGACAGCGTTGAGGGCTTTGACGACATATAAGGAAATCAGGATGCCGCCTTTCATATCCAGGACGCCTGGGCCGTAAGCCATCCCGTCTTCGACGCGGAACGGCTTTTCCGGATACAAATCAGAGGCTAACGCCGTATCCATATGCCCGCTGAACAAAATAGGCTTACCAGGACGATCAGCTCCCAACGTACCCATGACGACTTTACCAGCTTTAGGCCCTACGTCGATAAGCTCGCAATCAAAGCCTTCAGCGTCAAATTCCTTTTTCAGCCATTGTCCCACTACCGTTACATCGTCTGCATCACGCCAAAAATCCTTCAGGTTAATGAACTCTTCATATTTCTGCAAGATTTCCTCGTGATGCGCTGCAACATACGCCTTAACTTGTGTTACTAATTCTGTGTTCATACTGTTATCCTCCATTTTCTAATTTATAAATGCATCATAATAGCCGTCATCATCTTCGTCCGAGTAAACAAGGACTCTATGTCGGCCCATTCATGAACCGTATGATTTCCTGCGCCTTGAACCCCCATGGCGCATAAAGTCGGCACGCCGACGCTTGTCGTATAAGCGGAATCGGAACCGCCGCCGACACTTTTTGCCGTAACGGGCGCAAAACCTTCTTGATGCATAATAGCGTTTACCCGTTCTAAAAGCTTCATCGTCCCATCCAGACGACTCATGGCGTTAAACCAGAAAGGAACGTTCATCGTCCCGGTCGTGCCGTCGACATACGAGTGCTCGACAATCTCCTTGATTTTTTCCATATACTGCCGTCCCCATTCCGTGCTGGTAAAGCGCACGTCCACCGTAGCCCGGCAATGTTCCGGCACGGCGTTCGCTACAGTTCCCCCGCTGATCACGCCGACGTTGACCGTGTTTCCCATGTCAAAATCAGTTAGCGCTTCCATAGCCAGTATCTTGTGGGCCATTTCCCGTATAGCCGACCGTCCGTCTTTAGGATTGTTTCCAGCGTGAGCACCGATTCCCGCGACGTCGATAGCCGCATGGAACACCCCCTTACGCTCGATGACAACGCTGTTATCCATAAAGCCTGTTTCAAAGTTGAAAGCCGCTACAGCTCCTTTACTTTCTTCCTGTATAACTGCGACGGCATCGCTGCCGGCATGACCGACTTCTTCATCGCCGGCCAGGACGAGTTTGATTGAATATTTTGCATACCCCCATTCTTTCAGCAGCTTCATCACATATAAAGCAATGACTATGCCGCCCTTCATATCCAACACACCCGGACCGTAAGCCTTGCCGTCGCGAATAGTAAAAGGCCGTTCCGCTGCAGTGCCGTCTTTAAATACCGTATCTAAATGGCCGACGAAGAGGACAAAGGGCTTTGTCATATCTCCGTATTCTGCGATAAGCAGATCGCCTCGCGTTTCACAGGTATGAAAGCGAACGGTCATGCCGTTTTCTTCTAAAAACGCCGCGACGCGCTTGCCGACGGCGTCTACGCCGGCCTTATTATAGCTGCCGCAGTCGGCATTCACCAATTCCTGCCACAGGTCGAGCATGTGCTGCCGATTGGCGTCTATCCGTTCGTATATCGTAGTAAGTTCCATAGCATCTTCCTTAATTGTCCTTAGCGGACGATTTCAATTTTTTCTTCCGTAAATTTTTCGACCATTTCCGGAACAGGAGAGAATCCAAGGCCCGGAGCCGTCGGTACCTGAATCATGGCTCTGTCGTCTATAGTCGTCGGCGGCGTTACGAGATCGTACGCCCAATAGCGGTCAGACGCAGGAATATCATGAGGGAACTTGTAATTCGGCAGGGACGCGATGGCAATGTTGAACGAACGGGCAATCCCCGTGTCGAGCATACCGCCGCACCATACGGGAATATCGTGAGCCGCACAGACGTCATGAATGCGTTTGGCTTCCGTCAGGCCGCCGACGCGGGCAACTTTAATATTGATCGTCTTGCAGCTTCCCAATTCAATAGCCTTGCGGGCGTCTTCTGCCGAGTGAATCGATTCGTCCAGGCAGATGCGCGTCTTCATGGCTTGCTGCAGATGGCGGTGGTCGATAATATCGTCGCTGGCCAAAGGCTGTTCAATCATAAGCAGATCGTATTTATCGAGCTCTTTAAAGATATCCATGTGTTCCAGCGTGTATGCCGAATTGGCGTCGACCATGAGCATGATGTCGCCAAATTCCTTACGTACTCGTTGGACATAATCGATATCCATGCCGGGCTTGCACTTGCATTTAATGCGGCGATAGCCCTGTTTCATGTATTTTTCAATGGTCCGGCACAAATCGTCCGGCGATGCTTCGATGCCCAGACTGACACCCGTTTCAATTTCTGTTCTCGTACCGCCTAACGCCTTGGATACGCTGATTCCTTTTTCCTGGGCATACAGATCCCATAAGGCGCAGTCCACGGCGGCACGGGCCATTTTATTGCGGCGAATCCACGACGTGGCATCGTAAAAGGCTTCTGGGCTGGGCACGTCTCCAAATTCAAACAACGTCGGCACTAAGAACTTGCGGATGATGTCAAATGCCCCGTCCCGAGTTTCTTCGTTGTACCAAGGCCGTTCAAAGGCCGAACAGTCACCGTAGCCTACGCCGTCGTCCGTATGAATTTCAATCATACTGAAATGCTTGCGCGTCGTAACGCCGAAGCTGGTCCGGAAACCGACTTTCATATCCTGATACATTTTACGCATTACAACTTTTTTAATTTTCATATGCAACCATCCTCTCTAAAAACTACAAATTACAACAACCTATCGGTCTGACGATTTCGTATCGTCAAGCTGGCAATCATGGAACAGCAGGCCGCCGCAACCAGGAACATAAATACGGCGTCATACGATCCGTTAAAGGCCGTGATAATAAACCCTATCAGCGCCGGCGAGATGAATCCCGCAGCCTGGCCGCCAAGGTTAATCATACCGACAGCAGAGCCAGACACTGCCTGCGGCAGCAGTTTTAACGGAAGAGCCAGCACGCAGCCTAATACGAAAGATTTAAAGAAATACACAAGACACTGGAATATGATGACGTTGGAAATCAACGTAGACGTATACATGAAGTACAAGAATATAGCCGTTAAACCGGCGCAGCCAGCCAAGAGGAATTTTTCCTTTTTATCAAAGAGCTTGTCCATGACGTAACCGCTGATAGCCGTTGAAATGCCGGCGGCCACAAAGGGCAGCGGCGTCAAAATGCCGACGGCTTTCAAATCCAAATGGCGTACTGTCATCAAATATGTCGGCATCCACGAATCCAGCCCCTTGTTGATAAGGCTCAATGCAAACCAGGCAATCAGGAGCTGCCACATGATGGGAAGCTTGATGACGCTTTTGACGTCAATCTTCTTTTTCGTTGCTTTCTGCGCTTTATCCGGTTCGTCGATAATATTGGCCTGTTCCATGCGAAGCCAATAAAAGAATACATAAGCAAACCCGATAACGCCTAATACGTGGAACATACCGCGCCATCCCAGAAGGAGCATAAGCGGAACGACGATAATCGGCGCCAAGGCGCTGCCGACATAGTTGGACGATACGAGGACGCCAGCCATTTTCGCCCGTTCATCGTGAGGAAAATATTCGGAAATCCCCTTAAACGCCGCCGGCGGAAACGATCCTTCGCCTAAGCCGAACAGAAAACGCACGATGAGCAGCGCCGCTAATGAATAAGTAAAGCCCGTAGCCAGCGTAAAAATGGACCAAAAAGCCAGAGATACCATGACGACCTTTTTAGAACCGATCTTATCGGCGATATACCCGCCCGGCAGCTGCATAACCGTGTAGCCTACGAAAAAAGCGCTGAGCACGATACCCAAGACGGCCGGAGAAAGCTGGAAATCATGACCAATCGCACTGAGCGACAGATTGATAGCCGTTCGGTCGATATAGGCAACGCAAAACCCAATGTACAACATAAATAAAGACCAATACTTATTTGTCGTACGAAATGCCGAAATGCTTTTCATAACGCATTCATCTCCCTATACATTTTTTTCATATTCCGGATACACCTTGTGTATTACTCCGTATCGCTATATAATATAGCTAATTGCATGCGAAAGGCGCCTTTCGATTTTCGCTTCAATATATGATAAAAAGTTGTATTACATATGACCGTTTCTTATCGTTAACCTTATCATAAAGGTTTTGCCGCGTCTTTTATAGTTCTATAATCAGGTAGTTAATTACCCATATGGGTCTTTATTACGTCTTTAACTCGTTATAGCTAATTTTATCGAATTATCAACAATTCTTTAAAATCAAAAATAATCTTTTACATTTATATTTTATAATTTAATTAGTTATTGCTAAAACATTCTTAATTACGAAAGCGGAAAGGTGGTATGTATGAGGTTAGGAATCTTAGTTCCCATAAATTCTCTGAAACATGAAATGGACATGGTTCAACGCAGATACACGGATATCTCTATCCAATGTATTACGTATTCATCAGTGTTCGAGATTCCAGACCTGCTGCGGGGTAAGCAAAAGGAGCTCGACTACCTTCTCTTCTTCGGAAAAACGACGCATGCATACGTCGCAAGAAAAATCACGCCGACTATCCCATGGGACGTTATTCCCCGTACAAACGCTACGTTGTTCCTCATCCTGTTTAAGGCCCTCTTAAATGGCAGCAACGTCTATTCATTAGCAACAGACCTGCATCCGGCAGAAAAGAAGATGCTTTACGACTCCTATCAGGAGGTCGGCGTCGATTTATCTAAAGTAACAGTCGACTACGCGCCTTCCTTTACCTTTGACGAAATGTTCGTCAGTAAGATGAAGGATTTTTACTACCGCTGCCGTCAAAAAGACCCGAACGTTACCTGCATCACGATTTACTCGGAAGTGTATAATCAGCTGGCAGCCGAAAAGTTTCCCATCGTTTACCTGATTTCCACACTGACGGATATTTACAACGCCATCGAGAACGCCCACAATAAATTTCTCCTGCGCATGAGCCGCGAAAGCCAGCTGGTCATCATTTATATCTCCATCGACGACGTCGACAAATACTCGCCCTTGTCATCCGATGAATACCAAATGACCTTGGAAACCTTGACGGTGACAAAGTATATCCATATTTTTGCCCAAAAGATACAAGGCGCCGTTTTCGCTGTGACAGAGCGCGACTTTCTTATCTTTTCCACCCGCACGATCGTGGAAAGCCAGACGGAAAAATTTCACCGCTTTACCCTCGTCGACGATGTGAAGAAAAATACGGCCAGCACGGTCAGTATCGGCATCGGCTTTGGAAAAACGGCTATGGAAGCAAAAAAGCATGCGAAGATAGGCGTTAAGCAAGCCCAGCAGGGCGGCGGCAACCAATTATTTCTCGTATATGATAAAGCTACTATACGCGGACCGTTCCGGTCAGAAGATTCAACTCCGCCGCCTATATATATTTCCGATCGCTTCCTCTGCATCTCCTCTCAAACCGGCATCAGCTCCTTTACATTGGCCCAGATACACAAAATTATTAACGAACAAGGAAGAA
Source organism: uncultured Megasphaera sp. (assembly GCA_900554215.1). Taxonomy (GTDB): domain Bacteria; phylum Bacillota; class Negativicutes; order Veillonellales; family Megasphaeraceae; genus Megasphaera. The sequence continues at coordinate 40,606 of USGG01000005.1, read as the reverse complement.
ACGAATTTACGCCTGTCGAAATAGCCGACTTGCTGAACGTATCTATGCGTTCTATGAATCGCACCATACTGAAGCTTATCGATACGGGCCACGTCGTCGAAGTCGGAAAAAAATTTCAAAGTAAGGGCGGACGGCCCAGCCGCATCCTGCGTTTTAACTTATAACGTAACAAAAAGCGCGCTCCTCTGTCAGGTACAGAAGAGCGCGCTTCGTTGCGCATATATATTATTTGAAAATCCAGTGATTTACGGCCATCGCGTCGACGGCTTTTTCGTCGACGGCATATACGATGCCGTTTTCCTCACTGGGAACGACGATCGTGCAGCGCGGCGTAATATCGACCTTGGGAATCGTAATGTCGTCAGCAAAATATCGTTCCGATGCAGCCACGTCATGAGCCAGCTGAGAAAATCCCGGCAGGCTGGCGAAGGATATGTTCTGAACGCGGCCGATACCGAGCTCCGTCATGCCGCCGCACCATACGGGAATATGATGTTCTACGCATAAGTCATGAATGCGCTTGGCCTCATACAAACCGCCGACGCGGCTGGACTTGATATTGATAACCCGGCAGCTCTTGAGCTTAATGGCAGCCAGAGCCGCATCGTAGGAATCGATGCTTTCATCCAGACAAATCGGCGTTTCAATAGCCTGCTGCAGCGCGGCATGATCGACGATATCCGACTCACCTAAGGGCTGCTCGATATATTCCAAATGGAATTCGTCTATTCGCTTAAACAATTCCACATCATTCAGCGTATAGGCGGAATTCGCGTCTACAGTCAGTGTAATATTAGGATATTCCTTACGGATTGCCTTGATGACTTCGTAATCTTTTCCCGGCTTTATTTTTATCTTCGTCCGATGGTAGCCTAAGGCCAGGTATTTTTCAATCTGCTTCAACAACGTCGTAATATCCTTTTCCATCCCCAACGATACGCCGACCTTGATTTCATCCTGCGTGCCGCCTAACAACGTTTTCAGTGATTTTCCAGTGCGTTGCGACAAAATTTCCCATAATGCATTTTCAATCGCCGCTTTGGCCAATCTGTTTCCCTTGATGAATTTTACGCTGTCCATGAAGGCTTTCGGACTTTCTATATCCGTATGCAGAATGCGCGGAATAATGATATCCTTTAAAACATGCAGCACCGTGCCGTTATCTTCCGGATTATAATAGGGCCCAAAAAAAGCCTTGCATTCAGCCCATCCTATCAAGCCCTCCGAATACACTTTGACCAACAAGGCATCCCGGTTTTCAAACTTTGTAAAACTCGTTTCAAAGGGATGAGAAAAAGGATTTAATACGCGAATAATGTCAATACGGTCAATTCTCATAGTATGCCTCCTCCGCCAATTCTTTACTTCTACGTGTTTTAGCAAAAAAAGAATAAGTTTTGTCTTTATTTTATTGAAAAATTTCTGTCTTTTATAGGTCCATATACCTTCCTGTATTCCAAAACACCGTAAAAAAATCGGCAGGAAGACGCTGCTTCTGCCGAGATTGTACACTATATCTATATAATAATTAATATAACATAATAATTAATATAACTTCCACAAGGTTTTATGAGCTGCCGCCCACGCAGTTTTAAAAGACAAATATAAAATGAGCGTCGTGCCGAAGGCCAACAGGAAGCCAGCCAGTACCTGCGTCCACAGCGCTGGGTGATCCATGCTGTAATATATCACGCCGTTAGCAAAGGCCATCGTAGGGAAACTGCTGGCCCACCATCCCATGCGGAAAGGCGAATGGCGCATGACATGCAAAACCTTGGCGACTACAGGGAAAAACATAAAGATCCCCGCATTGATCAACAAGGCCGTAAAATTATCGGGGCCAAACGTCCGGGAATACGTAATATACCCCATGCCAAAGGGCGCCATGAGTATCATAAGGCTCGGCTGGGCCGCGTCAGATAAGGCTTCGCCAAAAATGCAATGAGCAAAGATCAGAGCAATGATAGGAATTCCCGTCACCAGGCCGATGGCTACGCAGAATACGGAAATATCCTGATAGCCCGGATTCTGCAGGACGTTGCCGGCAATAGGAATCGTAATAGGCCCCAGCACGGCCAGAAGCCATGCCGGCGTGACCGTATCGATGCGCTGCCGGTCATACAGCCAATGCTTCAATAAGATCCAGCTGAACACCATGATAATACTCAGACCGGCATACCAAAATACGCTGGCGACGCCGTGATGATACGGGGCTAATACAGCTGCCAGCAAGACTGTCGCCACATTAAAGGTCCCAAAAAAATTAATTTTTACCGGATTATTCCATTCAGCCCGAACTGCTTCGATATCAACCCGCAGTTTATGGAAATATCGGATGAAAATCAGCACGTAGAGCACCAGTGCGCAGGCTCCGAAAAATTCTCCGATGCAGGCCGGCGCGCCCCACAGCTGATGAGCCATGCGCCAGCCGAAGCACATGCCGCAGTACCCCATCGACGCGGCAAAGGTAGAGATAGACATAAAATGAACAAAGCCTATCTTGCGAATCCGTCCCCGCGCGTCGGGTTCAATGATTTCAATATGCTGCGCCATATCCGACAGCCTCTCTCCTCTCTGACATATGTTGAAAATAAACCTATGTCCGCCTCTTGCTTGCGGACATAGGTTATATGCGCTGAGCTTTTAACTGTGTCAGCACAGACTGCAGCCGTTCCTCGCTGTAAAACACCTCTTCCAGGCAAAGGCCCTGGGCTGGCGCCGTCGCACCCAGCTTCGTCCGATCCTTTCCTTTCAGAATGCGCCGGAACTCGTCGGGCGTCAGCCGATGGAGCCCCAAATCGACGAGGCCGCCGGCGATGTTTCGCACCATGTGATACAAAAACCCGTCGCCTACGACGTGAATGCGCAGCAAATGCCCCTGCTCTTCCAAGTCGATGGCGTACATCGTTTTAACGGGATTCATCGGCGTCGTATTCTGCCCTTCAAAAGCAGAAAAATCATGGGTTCCCAACAAGATCTCTGCGCCGGCCTTCATCGCCTGCCGATCCAGAGGTTTGCGGATAAACCAGGCGTACCGCAGCTGAAAGGGGTCGTGCATGAGGCGGTTTACGATAGAATAGCAGTAATGCTTTCCCTTATTGTCATGACGTACGCTGAAGGCATCGGGCATTTCCTCTGCCGACAGCACGGCGATTTCCCGCGGCAAATACCCTTTCATGGCATAGGGAATCTTCTCGGTCGGAATCGTCCCTTCGCCGTAAAAGTTGACGACCTGCCCGCGGGCATGGACGCCGGCATCGGTACGGGCTGCGCCGTAAATCGTAATGGGCGACTGGAAAATCGCCGACAAGGCCTGCTCGACACATAATTGTATGGACGCGGCGTTGGTTTGTCGCTGAAACCCGTGAAAATCCGTGCCGTCATACGCAATAATCAGGCGAATATTTTTTTTCATAGGAGCCACCGCATCGCAGCCAATACGAAAGTGACGACGAGGACGGCCGCCATCGCCACGACGTCGCGGTACGTATAGGCCAGCTCGTTCATCCGTGTCCGCCCTTCACCGCCGCGATAACAGCGCGCTTCCATGGCCGTCGCCAGATCCTCGGCGCGGCGAAAGGCGCTGACGAACAGCGGCACCAGCAAGGGTATCATGTTCTTCCCACGCTGCCACAGGCTGCCGCTGGTAAAATTGGCGCCGCGGGCCGTCTGGGCTTTCATGATGCGGTCCGTTTCTTCCAGCAGCGTCGGAATGAACCGCAGGGCAATGGTCATCATCATGGCCAGCTCATGGGCCGGCACGCCGACGCGTTTGAAGGGATTCAGCAAATGCTCGATGCCGTCGGTCAGGACGATGGGCGACGTCGTGTACGTAAGAAGGGAAGAAAAGACGATTAAGTAGACGAGGCGGGCCGTCATCAGGCAGCCCTGATACACGCCTTCCCGCGTAATATGAAGAATGCCGTACTGCCAGAGCACTTCCCCCGGCGTAGAAAAGACGTGGATGCTCATGGTAAAAATGATGATAATCCACAGCGGCTTCAGCGACTTGGCGATCAATTTAATCGGCAGGCGGGATATGGCGAAGTTCAATACGACAAAGGCCGTCACGACGCCGTACGACGCCAGGGAGTCGGCAAAAAAGATGGCGACGATAAAAATAAGGGTCCCCAGGATTTTAGCCCGCGGATCCAGCTTGTGCAGGAAGGACGTGCCGGGAAAATACTGACCCAGCGTAATATCAGTGAGCATGGTTCATTCTCCTTATGCAGTCGTATACGGCGGCGACCCCTTCGTCGACGCTGTGAACCCTGTCGCTGATATCAAAGCCCTTCGACTGCAAATACTGCAGCACTTCCGTGACGGGCGGCACAGACACGCCGGCATCATGAAGGGTCTGCTGCTGATGAGAAAAGATATCGAGAGGTTCGCCGTCGAGGACGATATTACCGTGCGACAAGACGAGGAGCCGCGTTGCCATCTGGGAAATATCTTCCATATTATGAGATACTAAAATGACAGTAATATTTTTTTCCTTGTGCCAGCGCTGTATTTCAGAAAAGATTTCCCGGCGACCAATAGGATCCAGGCCGGCAGACGGTTCGTCGAGAATGAGGTACTTCGGATGGATGGCGATAACGCCGGCAATGGCGACGCGCCGCATTTGTCCCCCGCTCAGCCGGAAAGGAGAGCGGTCGGCATAGGTATCGTAATCGAGGCCAACGAATTCCATCGCTTCCCGTACCCGCTCTTCAATTTCGTCTTCGCTCAAGCCAAAATTCCGCGGTCCGAAGGCGATGTCCTTGGCAATCGTTTCTTCGAACAGCTGGTATTCCGGATACTGAAACACCATGCCGACTTTATGGCGGATGGCCATGACTTCCTTCGTCTTTTTCGAAATATCCGTACCGTCTACGGTCACGACGCCCTGTGTCGGATGAATCAGCCCGTTCAGCAGCTGGACGAAGGTCGACTTGCCCGACCCCGTATGGCCGATGATGCCGACGAACTCGCCTTCGTGAATTTCTACGGACGTTTCGTGGAGCGCCGTCCGTTCAAAGGGCGAGCCTACGCCGTAGGTATAGGTCACCTGATCTAACTTAATCGACATAACGCTTCTCCTAGTTCTTCTTTGGTAATAATATCGCCGGGCAGGTCAATTCCTTTTTCCCGCAGACGCGCGGCGATCTCGGCCGCTACGGGAACGTCGAGGCCCATGGCTTTCAGCTCGTCGACATGGCTGAAAACGCTGCGCGGCGCTCCGTCCATTTTGACCTCGCCCTGATTGACGACGACGACCCGGTTGGCCTGCACCGCTTCTTCCATAAAGTGCGTAATAATAATGACCGTAATGCCTTCGGCGTTGAGCTGGCGTATCGTCTCCATGACTTCGCGCCGGCCGACAGGGTCCAGCATTGCCGTCGGTTCGTCCAGCACGATGCAATGGGACTGCATGGCCAAAATACCGGCGATGGCTATGCGCTGCTTCTGGCCGCCGCTCAAAAGGTGGGGGCCGTGTTTAGCGTAAATCGTCATATTGACCCGTTTCAGGGCATCGCTGACGCGCTGCTTGATTTCCTCCGACGGCACGCCCAGATTCTCCGGTCCGAAGGCTACGTCTTCTTCTACGACGGCGGCGACGATCTGGTTGTCCGGATTTTGAAAAACCATGCCTACCTCCTGCCGTATATCCCACACATTATCGGGGTCGTCCGTCCGCAGCCCGCATACTTCGCACGCGCCGTCCGTCGGCGTCAGCAGCACGTTGAAGTGCTTTGCCAGCGTCGACTTGCCCGAGCCGTTCGTGCCGATGACGGCGACAAATTCTCCCGGCTCAATCGTCAAGGATATATCTTTTACAGCGTAGACCGTCTTGCCTTCTTCATCTTGATACGCATGGCTCATATGGTCCAGCTTTATCATAGGTATGCTCATGACCTATCTCCTCAATAAAAATATATTCCCGAATATTATACAGTGTTTCGCCATAATTGTAAAACCGTAAGGCCCGTTAAAAGGTAAACCTAACCAACCAGGCTGCCGATCTGATATACAGCGAAGGTAATAATCCAGGCGACAAAAATCTGAAAGACTACGGAAAAGGCCGTCCATTTCCAGCTCTGTGATTCCGCATGTATCGTGGCAATCGTGGCCGCGCAGGGAACGTACAGCAGGGAAAAGAGCATCATGCAGTAGCCGTTGAGGGCCGTAAACCCGCTCTGTCCCAGCGTCGCCGCCAAGGCGGCCAGGGCGGCCGTCGAGTTGATATTCAGACCGTCAAACAATACAGCGAAGCTTGATACGACGACTTCCTTCGCCGAAATTCCGGCGATGAGAGCCACCGTAATCTGCCAATATCCCAGCCCGATCGGAGCGAAAAAGGGCGTCAGGCCCCGGCCGATCAAAGCGCCGAAGCTGTTGGCCATATCGCCGTATCCGCTTGGGCCAAAGTTCAAAATAAACCACATGATAATAGACGCGGCGAAGATAATCGTGCCGGCGCGGCTGAGGTAATCTTTTACCTTTTCCCATACGTAAATTGCTACAGTCCGGCTGCTGGGCCGCTTGTATTCGGGCAGCTCGATGAGCAGCGCGTTGTCCGACGTGTCTTTGCGCATCACATTGATCGCCAGCAGCGATACCAGGGCGACGACGATGCCGATGATGTACATGGAGTAGGCCGCCAGCATGGCATGGTTCGGAAAAAACATGCCAGAAAATAAAATGTAGATAGGCAGTCTGGCACTGCATGACATGAACGGCGTAACCAGCATCGTCCGATACCGGTCCTCCTTATTTTCCAGAGCCCTTGAAGCCATAATAGCCGGCACGCTGCAGCCAAAGCCCAGTATCATCGGAATAAAGGCCCGCCCCGACAATCCCATCTTATTCATAATATCGTTCATAATATAGGCTACGCGGGACATGTAGCCGCTGTCTTCCAACAGGGCCAGGGCAAAGAACAAAATACAAATATTCGGCAAAAACGTCAAGATGCCGCCGACACCGGCAATGATGCCGTCACACACCAGGGAGACAACCATATCGCCCGCTCCGGCCGCGGCCAGAATAGCCCCTGCGCCCTGCGACAAGAAGTCTATCGCCTCTTCAAAATACCCCTTCAGCATATCGCCGATAAAGAAGGTCAGGAAAAAGACGACGGCCATGATGCAGAGGAACACGGGAATACTGAGCCAGTTGCTCGTCAGTATCTTGTCGGCATAGTCCGTCGCCGCCGCCCGGGCCGCCCGGTTGACGACGACTTCCTGTATGATTTCTTCTATAAAATTATATTTTTCGTTGATGATGTCCGTTTCATAGCTGCGGTCCATGACATGAGCCGGATCGTCAACAGGGAACTTCTTCGTCACTTCCGGGTCCATTTCCAGCAGCTTCAAGGCATGCCAGCGATGATTGTAAATATCAGGATACCGTTCATGCAGCATGCTTCGCACCGCGTCGATTTTGTCCTCCAGGGCGTCGCTGTACACCATGGCAAACTCGTCGTGATGATTGTGGCGGTGCTTTGTCTCATCGGAATGATTGTGAATCAGCCTGTCCGGCCGCACGTGGCCGCGATGGTGGACCGCCGCATGCAGCAGCACGCTCAGGCCCCGCCGCTTCAAGGCCGACACAGGGATGACCGGCACACCCAGCATTTCCGGCAGGCGGTGCAGGTCGATTTCCATTCCCCGCTTTTCCACGATATCCATCATGTTCAGAGCAACGACGACAGGCTTGCCCAATTCCAAAAGCTGCAGCGTCAAATACAGATTCCGCTCCAGCGCCGACGCGTCTACGACGTCGACGATGACGTCGACCTGGTCGCTTAAAATAAAATTACGGGAAACCTGCTCTTCCATCGTATAAGACGTCAGGCTGTACGTTCCCGGCAAGTCGACCAGGTGGATGTGGACGCCGTGGGAATCGATGGCCCCCTCTACTTTTTCTACAGTAACGCCCGGCCAGTTCGCCACTTTCAAATTGGCTCCCGTATAGGCGTTAAACAACGTCGTCTTTCCGCAATTCGGATTGCCGATAAAAGCGACGGTCATTTCTGACGGTTTCTGTTCCATACTGCTCACGGTATGAAGCGGATCCTTTTTTTCTTGCGTTTCCGCCTTCATACAATTCAACTCCTTACTTCAATATGTGATGAAATCCCCTTGCCGAGGGCCAGCCGCGTACTACGCATCTGGATAATCATCGTGCCGGCGTTTTTATTGTTGAGAACTGACACCTTCGTTCCCTTAATCATCCCCAGTGCCTGAAGACGCCGTTCCATGTTCTGCGGCAGATGCAGGGCTTCCACGATATACGTATCGCCTACAATTCCATGATCCAAGGTCATTTTCTCATCCTCCTAGCGAGCCCGTTCCGGTCCGTAGGCGTTGTCGCCGGACGTTCCCTTTACGGTAAAAAAGCCCAAGTAGGATACGGCCATAATCGACTGGGCCGCCGTCGCCGCCGTATCCATGCCGGCAATCGGCAGGATGTAGCTGGCTAAATAACAGGCAAAGGGAATGATAAACAAGGCTCCCTGTTTATTCATGTCGTGACAGCGGCGCATTCCTAAGGACAGCTGCGACCAGATAACCGGAATAGAAAGCAGCACGAAGATAATGCCGAACACAGCGGCGTAATCCATGCGGTTAATCAGCACGGCTTCGGCAAAGCGGCTGTACAAAATAGCCGAAAACATGAGCTGGGCAAACATGAGGACCAGCGTCCTCATGATAAAAGAACGGCGCGGCAGGCGGCCTGTGAAGACGAAATACTTCGCTTTTAATTCCGCCAGACTGCGGAAGCTCAGCGTACTGCTGTCGCTGCCCGGGCCGACAGGCATGGACAAGCCGCGGTGAATGCGGGCCGCCGGGCCGGAGCGCTTCTTTAATTGTATCTTTTTATGTTTTGCCATAGGTATTCCCTCCGATAAGAGCTTTTTCCATTTTTTGCTACGTACCAATGGTATCATATTCTTGGCCTCGACTCAATTCATTTTCTGCAAATTATGGTATAATACACTTGCACCGATACAATGAAAAAGGAGGGGCTTCATGAAAAAAGAAGTACACCATAAAGACAAATATACATTCAGCGGGATGCTGGGCGCCGAAGCCTTGTGGACCTTCGAATTTTTCAGCAAATCTCTGGCCGATACTCTGTCCGATTACATGGACGTCATGGAGGAAAATCATCTCTACGTTCCCGAAGACGACGCGGATGAGCTGTTCGACATGCTGGAAGATATCAGCGCTGACCTGCGTGACGATTATCATGCGAACTGCCTGCAATTAGGCCTGTTCAAAGAAAAAATGCTGGCCTTCTACGGCCTGGCCTTTTCTCTTTGCAGTGACCTGGAAGACGATTTGTCCGACGCTCCCCTCGAAGCCGTCTATTACGGCCACGTATTCATCCAAGGTCTCAAGCACTTCCTGCCGGTCATGCTGCAAAGCCTGCTCATGGACCTGCCGGAAAGTCAAAAACTACAGCAATTTATAGAGCAGATACAACGAGACTTCTCCGGACTCGCCCCTTTGGACATCCGCGGAAGTCGTTTAAATTAACCTGCCCAGGAGGAGATATCTATCATGACAACGTATACATTTACCGGCCTGACCGGTTCAGACGGCTTGCTGACCTTTAATTTTTTCTGCGAATCCCTCGTCGGCGCCCTTCATACGCTCCATCACGTTCTGGAAGACAACGGTGCGGAAATGCCGGAAAAAGCGGCGGGCCTTCCGACGGCTCTGGCAGATATGGGCTCCCATCTTCTGGAAGACTACGGGAAGAACGAGCTCCATTTAGACCGCTTCAAGCAAGAGCTGCTCGCTTTTTACGAGCTGGCCTTCACCGTAAACGACGAGCTGGCTCCGATCATTTTAAAAGGCGACGACGGACTGCAGTATTATTATTACGTATATATGCAGGGCGTCAATCTCTTTTTCCCAAACATATTAGAAGGTATCCTGCGAGACCTGCCGGAAGGAGCCGATCCGCAGCCCTTTATCACCGATGTGTCCCGCAGCTTCGCCGTCCTTTCATCACCTCAGGCATAACCGCAAAAAAAGCGCCTCACGGCGCTTTTTCTATTTCAGGATGAAGAAATACACGAACGACACGACGGCGACTAAAAACCGGTAGCAGGCAAAGGACGTAAGGGTTGACTTATTGAGAAATTTCAGGAACCACAATACGGAAATATACGCTACGATAAAGGCCGTCACGAAGCCGATGGCAATCATAATCAAATCGCCGCTGTCCAACACAGACCAGCTCTTCAGTAAATCGTAAAAGCAGGCGATAATCATGACCGGCACAGCAATGATAAAGGAAAAATCTGCCGCAGCCTTCCGGCTCAGCCCCAGAAATAAGCCGCCGGCAATAGTCGAGCCGGAACGAGAAAAGCCGGGCCACAAGGCAAACATCTGAAAGGCGCCGACTAAAAATGCCTGCAAGATCGTCATCTTTTCCACATCGTCGCACAGCACGCGTATCTTCGCCCGTTCGGCCAGCAGCATGAACACGCCGCCGATGACCAGGCCGATAATGACGGTACCAACGGAAAAGAGATACGTTTTGATCGCTCCATGAGCGAAGTAGCCGATAATCATGACTGGCACGATGCCCGCTCCCACGTGAGCCAGCGTCAGCCCCGTATCGTTGCGCCGCCAATTCTGCGGGCGCAGCATATCCCAGCAGCGGTACTGCCGCAGCATGCGGATGAACTTTTCTTTATAAATCACCAGAACCGACAAAATAGCGCCGAGCTGAATAAATACTTCAAATACACTGGCTCTCGGCCCCGTAAATCCCAGCCAGTCGCCGACGAGAATCATGTGGCCCGTCGAAGAAATAGGCAGGTATTCCGTTACCCCTTCGACGATCCCCAAGATGACGGCAATCATATAGTCACCCATCGTTATCTGCTCCTTTTATTGAAATCAAACAAACACTTTTGTCATTATACCATGCCGTACCAGAGAAAAAAAGAGCAAAATAAAACGCCGCAGAATCAACAGGCTCTGCGGCGTTTTACGCACGTACGGGGAAATCAGTCGAGGGACATTACATGTTTCGGATCTTCGATTGTAAATTTAGCATACTTGGGATCACCGTTGTGTTCGAAATACAATGTGTTGCCTTCCAGGCTGCCGCGCCAGCTGACGATAATCGAGCATTCCTTGCTCAAATCCTTCAGCATCTGAACCGGATTGAGGTTCAAAATCGGAGCAAACAGGAATTCGACGTTATCAATCATGACAACGCGGGCGTTAAGGCGGTGAATCGCCGTCGAAATGAGGGAAATAGCTTTTTCCGGACGGTCGGCCCGAGGAATTTCCAAGAATTCGTCGTCGAAGAGCTCGCGGGCTTCGCAAATCTTCCAGCCATCCTGGAACGTCAGTTCACGGATGAGCTTGCTCTTGCCGGAGCCGGGACCGCCGATAAGGATAAGCAGCTTTTCATCTTCCTGAGCAATGTACTTCCACCGTTTTAAAACATCTGCATCTGTAACCATGAAAATCACCTTCATCTGCTAGTATTAGTTATATTTATTATACTGGATGTCAGTCATATAAGTAAAGCATTTTTGCTATTTTATTTGTATATACTTGAAGAATCGTCCTGCGCCGCCGTCAGGACTGCAGTCCATAGCGGGCCATGGGTTCCTGCAGATTCTGAATAGGCGCGCTGGTCAGCAGCACGTCTTCTACATACCGGCTGGCATGGTTGACGACGAAGACCAGGGAAATGCCCTTTTGGAAGGGACTGTCATAATAGTAGGCATCAACGGATTTCTCCGCTTCCGGCCCAACTTCGACCCGGTCGGGCCGACCGTACAGGGACAATACCGTCGAAATATGATACCCTAATGTCGCGCCGCGGCTCGTATAGGCGTTATTGGTCAGCAAAAAGACTTTCTGCACCATGTTCCGGCGGTCTACTTCGACGCCGTAATCGCCATAGAGCCAAAAATTGTTGCTGTCCCGTTTGACCAGGTTGTTCCACATGTTGTATTTATTGGCCTGGAAGGGCTGATTCAGGCTGAATCCCATGAGCGTAAAATCCCGTTCCGACCATTTATTCTGCGCCGGCAGGGCTTCGCCGCGGCTGTAGGGCAGGCGAGTCGGCATGAGGGCCACCCGCTCGATTTTCCGATTGGCGACGGCAAAAATCATGGCTCCGTCCCTCGCAGGATTTTCATATACAAAATAATAAATATTGGCGTCAGCGTCACGCAGGACATTGGAGGGAATCCCCATCTGGCGGACCAGTACCTCCGCAGGCATTTTCAGGCGCAGGCCCCGGCCGAAGACGGCGTCTTTCCCGTTGGTCAGAAATACCGATTCGACGCCGACGCGGACGCCTTCCCGTTCTTCTCCCGTTTCTTTCAGAATATCGGCCGTGTCGTTGCGGCTGCGAACCCGCATGGCAATATCCTTGCCGTCATACTGCATCGTCGTATAATGAGCGCTGCGGGCATACTTCGTCGGGCTGCCGTACAGGCTCCGAACCTTGCGCAGGCTGTCGCCGCAGTGTATGCCGCCGACGTGAAAATCACCGGCATGCAGAACGTTGGGAACGGCAATATCCATAGCCCCGATTTCCTCCTTGGTCAATACTTTGCCGTTGGAAATCGGTTTCTTCTTGTCTTTTTTATCAGCCTCTTCGCCTTTCCCTGCCGCCGCGGTCTGCTCCGCAACGCCGGTACGGCTCTGGACTGCCGGGAGAGCCGGCTCAGGGCGGGCAGGACTGGCGTCGGCAGAAGCGGCCCCGACGGGCAGACAGGACGCGCACAACAGGCAAAAAACAGCTAGTATAACGTTCTTTTTTCCGTTCATCGTCTTTCCTCCTCATGGGGCTTTTGCAAAAAACACCCTTCGACACGATGGTTCAAAGGGTGTTTCCTAATTATTTCTGTTCCGGACGGCTGAGCGGGAATAACAATACGTCGCGAATCGACGCGCTGTTGGTCAGGAACATGACCAACCGGTCGATACCGATCCCTAAGCCGCCTGTCGGCGGCAAACCGTATTCCAGAGCGCGGCAGTAGTCTTCATCCATCTGATGGGCTTCGTCGTCGCCCCGTTCGCGTTCCTTCATCTGTTCGACAAAGCGGTTGCGCTGGTCGATAGGATCATTCAATTCGCCGAAGCCGTTGGCCAGCTCGCGGCCGTAAATAAAGCCTTCAAAGCGATAGGTCAGCAAGGGGTTGTCCGGGTCCTGCTTGCTCAGCGGCGAAATTTCCAGCGGGTGGTTCGTAATGATCGTCGGCTGAATCAGGTTTTCTTCTACGTAATCCTCAAAGCAGCCGTTGATAATCTTGCCGATGCCGTCGTATTCGCCGTATTCGACATGCAGCTTGTCGGCAATAGCCCGCGCTTCTTCTACGGTCTTGACGTCCGTGAAATCTTCGCCGGTATATTTTTTGACGGCTTCAATCATAGTCATTCTGTCCCAAGGCGGCGTCAGGTCAATTTCCTTGTCGATATAGGTAATCTTCATCGTGCCGTACAGCTTCATGGCCAGCTGAGATACCATTTCTTCCGTAATCTTGATGACGTCTTCCAAATCGCCGTAGGCCTGGTACAATTCTACCGTCGTAAATTCCGGGTTGTGACGCGTGTCGATGCCTTCGTTGCGGAAGCAGCGGTTCATTTCATACACCCGTTCCAAACCGCCGACGAGCAGGCGCTTTAAGTGCAGTTCCGGCGCAATGCGCAGGTAAATATCCATATCGAGGGCGTTGTGATGGGTCTTGAAGGGACGGGCAGCCGCGCCGCCGGCAATCGTGTGCAGCATCGGCGTTTCTACTTCCAAAAAGCCCCGTTCGTCCAAATACTGACGAATGCCCTTGATAATCTGGGACCTTTTAATAAACGTGTCTTTTACTTCCGGGTTGACGATCAGGTCCAAATACCGCTGGCGATAGCGCGTTTCCTTATCCGTCAGGCCGTGGAATTTTTCCGGCAGCGGACGGAGAGACTTGGACAACAGCGTCCATTTTTCAACGCGAACCGTCGTTTCGCCCGTGTGAGTCGTGAAAACAACCCCTTCGACGCCGACGATATCGCCGATATCGAGCAGCTTGAACAAGGTATACGATTCTTCACCCAAAATATCCTTGCGGAAATACAGCTGGATTTCGCCGCTGATATCACGAAGGACGCAGAAGGCCGTCTTGCCGTGACGGCGGATCGCCATGAGGCGGCCGGCAATGCGGACGACCGTTTCGTCTTTTTCCAGGGCTTCTGCCTGGTCCTTCAATTCCTGGGCATGGTGGTCCCAATCGAATTTTTGACCGAAGGGATAGACGCCGGCGTCGATAAAGCTCTGCATCTTTTCGCGGCGCACCTTCATTTGGTCGTTTAATTTTTCTTCTTCTATGACAAGATTTTCTTTCTGCATTTCATCGGACATGATAATTCCTCCTATAGGCTTTCTTATTCTGCCGTAAACGGCAAAATCCGGTATTTCAATTCGCCTGCCGGCGCTTTGACCGTGACGACGACGGGGTTCGCTTCGTTGATCGGCTGTCCCAAAATCGCCTTGCCTACGGGAGATTCATTGGAAATTCTATTGTTGAACGGATCGGCTTCCGCCGTGCCGACTACGGTATATTCAAAACGGTCGCCCGTTTCTACGTCTTCCAGAATCACTTTAGAGCCCAGCCGCACCTTCGCGCTGCTGTCGTCAGATTCCTGAATGATTTTTGCCGTACGGATTTTATTTTCCAGTTCGGAAATGCGGCCTTCGACAAAAGCCTGTTCATTTTTAGCGTCGTCATATTCAGAGTTTTCGCTCAAGTCGCCCAAAGCGATCGCTTCCTGAATACGTTTGGAAACTTTAATGCGGCGAACTGATTTCAGCTCGTTTAATTCTTCTTTTAATTGTTCCAGACCTTCTTGCGTAATCAGCGTTTCATTTGTCATACTCGTACTCCTTTTCCCTATGACGGCAAATAGAAATAGTGTCAAGACACCTTGGCACTATTTCCACCTTTCTATTTTACGATAACTTTAATTATATGCGTATCTGTTATGTATGTCAACCAAAAAGCCAGCAGCGCCCTCACCCGGTGCTACTCCATCGCAGCCGCTTCTTCCATCATCTCATGGATGCAGTCCCTGAACGCCTGGGCCGTGTCGGCCCGATTGATGCGTTCGCGCAGGGCCGCCGAGCCGTACATGCCCTTGGTGTACCACGAAGCATGAGCCCGCATTTCCCGCACGCCGATATATTCTCCCTTATAGGCCAGCAGGGCTTCAAAATGCTCCAGAATCTGCTCATATCGTTCCATCGGCGACGGCGGCGGCAGGATTTCTCCCGTATCCATATAGCGGTATATCTGCGGGAAAATCCACGGATTCCCCTGGGCGCCCCGGCCGACCATGACGGCGGCGCAGCCCGTCGCCTCAAACATGTGCACCGCCGACGGGCCGTCTACGATGTCGCCGTTGCCGATGACCGGGAGGGAGACGGCTTCTACGACCTGCCGAATCTTATTCAAATCGGCGCGGCCGCTGTAAAACTGCTCCCGCGTCCGGCCGTGAACGGTAATAGCCGCCGCGCCGGCCCCTTCCGCCCGCTTGGCCAATTCGACAGCCGTAAAGGAATCGTCGTCCCATCCAGTACGCATTTTTACGGTAACGGGAATGGACACGGCCTTTACGACGGCGGCGATGACCTGCTCCGCTTTGGGCAAATCCTTCATCAGGGCAGAGCCTTCGCCGTTTTTGACGATCTTTTTGACGGGACAGCCCATGTTGATATCGACAATATCTGCTCCGGCCTGTTCGACGGCTATCGCCGCCTGGGCCATGACGACGGGATCGGCCCCGAATATCTGCATCGACAGGGGATGCTCCCGCTCGTCGATATACAACAGTTCTTCCGTATGCTTGTTTTTATAGCGTATTCCCTGAGAGCTGACCATTTCCGTGCAGACCAAAGCCGCGCCATAGCGGCGGGCAATGACGCGGTACGGCAAATCGCATACGCCGGCCATAGGAGCCAGGATGACCGGCCGTTCGAGCCGGACCGGGCCGATGGCAAAGGGCTTAGCAATTTCGTTCATAAATAATTCTCAATCCTTCCAAGGTCAGCATCGGTTCTACGACGTCGATGGCCTTCGTTTCCGGCGCGAGGACGACGGCAAAGCCGCCTGTCGCGACGACCTTTGCGTTGCCGCCCAATTCCCTGCGCATGTGATTGACAATACCTTCGATCTGGCCGACATAGCCGTAGTACACGCCGGCCTGCATGCTTTCCACCGTGTTGCGGCAAATAACTCTTTCCGTACGGCGGATTTCGATGCGCGGCAGCTTAGCCGTGCGCTGTACCAGGGCGTCTGTCGAAATACCGATGCCCGGGCAGATAGAGCCGCCGAGGTAGTTGCCCTTCTTATCGACGGCGCAGAAGGTTGTAGCCGTGCCGAAATCGATGATGATGACCGGGCCGCCGTATTTCGCGTAAGCCGCCACGGCATTGACAATGCGGTCGGCGCCTACCTCGCGGGGATTGTCGTATTTAATGTCCATTCCCGTCTTCACGCCCGGCCCGATAATCAGGGGCACCAAGCCGAAATAGCGCTGGCACATGCGTTCCAGCGTCGGCATAACCGGCGGTACGACAGATGAAATAATGATCGAGTCGATATCTTCCGAATTTACATCGTTCAAGTAAAAGAGGTCGCGAATCAGCACGCCGTATTCGTCCGTCGTGCGCAGCTTGTTCGTCGAAATGCGCCAATGGTCCAGCAATTCCTTTCCCTTGAATACGCCGAGAACAATATTTGTATTTCCTACATCAATGACTAATAACATACGCTGTACTCTCCCTGCCCTAAATGAAATAATATACGGTTACTATAATAGCAAAGTTTTTCTTCCTTGGATAGGTCTTGCCGTCTATTTTTCCGAAGAAAAAGCGGCATGCCGCAGCCCGTTCTGTACTGCGTATGCCGCCTCTATCCTATTCGATTACCGCTGTCCTGTCAGACGGGGCGAACCCGCACATCACCGGCCAGCACCCGTTCCATGCCATTTGCCGTCTCGACCATCAGGTTGCCGTTTTCGTCCAGCGTCACGGCCTTTCCCGTAAACGACCGATCCGATGCCGAGACTTCTACATCCCGTCCCAGCATGCAGGACAATACCTTCCATTCTTCCAAAATCGGCGCAAAGCCCTGCTCGCCTGCTACGTCATAGTATCGTTCCAATTCGCGCAGCACGTCCTGCAGCAGTTCCACCCGCTGTACGGGCACGTTTTCTATGGCAAAGCTCGTCACGGTCTTTTTCAGCTCCCGCGGTAGCGCTTTTTTGCCGAGGGCCGTGTTAATGCCGATGCCCATGACGACGTAGTTGATCTTTTCTACAGACGCGTTCAGCTCCGTCAAAATCCCGACCAGCTTCTTGTCTCCGACCAGGATATCGTTGGGCCACTTGATGCCGCAGTGAATGAGGCCGGCCCGGCGCAGCACCTTAGTCAGGGCCACGGCGGCGACCAGCGTCAGCTTAGAAACTTCCATAGGCGGAAAGGTAGGCCGCAAAATAAGGGAAAACCAAATCCCCTGGGCAAAGGGCGATATGAAAGAACGATCGAGCCGTCCTCTCCCGCCGGTCTGCTCTTCGGCGACGACGATCGTCCCTTCGTCGGCCCCTTGGTCGGCCAGTC
Source organism: uncultured Megasphaera sp. (assembly GCA_900554215.1). Classification (GTDB taxonomy): domain Bacteria; phylum Bacillota; class Negativicutes; order Veillonellales; family Megasphaeraceae; genus Megasphaera. Next base: position 22,969 of record USGG01000005.1, on the reverse strand, counting down.
GTTTGGCCACCGTATTTGTCGAGTCCACCTTTTCAAAATACACGATCTTTTTTCCAAACAGGCCGGTCTTCAGCCCGTTGGCAATCTGCTCCGGCCGCAGCAGCTCCGGCGCTTCTTTCAAACAATAGCCTTTTTTCGTATACGATTCAATGACGTATCCCCGCTGTTTCAAGACGCGGATATGTTTCCAAACGGCTGTACGGGAAATCCCAAATAATTCGGAAATTTTTTGTCCGGATACGAAAGTCCCCTGATTCTCCATCAAATAATCCAGGATATCCTGTCTCATGCTTTTTCACTCCTAATACTAACGATACGATGCCGCCATAGATATAACAGACATGCCTATATCTTTGGGCATACAGAAATTGTAGCATAAAAGAAATCCCTGTCAATATCAAGAAAAAGTAATATAAATCATTACATTTTTTATGTATCTGACAGAAACTTTCTTTGTCACGTAAAAAAGCTGCGACAGTGCCGCAGCTTTTTCATTTAGTTTTTGTCTTCTGATACGGTATTGCCCCACGGGCTGACTTCTACATGGGGTTTCTGCCCTTCCGCCGGTTCGGCGCCTTCGGTGCTTTCACCGTCGCCTTCCGGCTTAGGTGCCTCCAGCGAACCGTATTTAATCAGATTTTCTACCTGTTCATGATTAATCGTTTCGATTTCCAGCAGCGCTTCTGCCATGCTGTGAAGAGCCTTGATATTTTCCTTCAGCATGCGCAGTACGTCGGCATAGGCCTCGGTGACGATGTCGTGCATTTCCCTGTCGATCAGTTCGGCTACGCCTTCGCCGTAATTGCGGTCGTGTCCCAAACTCTTGCCCAGGAAAACCTGATCCTGCTGCTCGCCGAAGACCATCGGTCCCAGCTTGGAGCTCATGCCCAGGCGGGTAATCATCTGGCGGACGATACGGGTAACGCTCTGCAGGTCGCCCGATGCGCCGCTGCTGATTTCGTTGAAGACGATTTCTTCGGCAGCCCGGCCGCCCAAGGCGACGCGGATCTGCGCCAGATAATACGATTTCGTCTCATAGGATCGTTCTTCATTCGGCAGCATCATCGTATAGCCGCCGGCTCGGCCGCGGGGAATAATCGTAACCTTATGGACCGGGTCGGAGTTCGGCTGCAGCAAATAGGCGATGAGGGCGTGGCCCGATTCGTGAACGGCCGTCAGGCGCTTTTCCTTGTCGCTGATGACATGGCTGCGCCGTTCCGGGCCGAAGCATACCTTTTCGCTGGCTTCTTCCAGTTCGGCCATGTTGATGACTTTTTTATCGGCACGAGCCGCCAACAAAGCCGCTTCGTTCAGCAGGTTGCCTAAATCGGCGCCGGTAAAGCCCGGCGTCTTCTTAGCGATAATATCCAAATCGACATCCTTGCCGAGAGGCTTGCCCTTGGCATGCACTTCCAGGATAGCCCTGCGGCCCCGCAGGTCCGGACGGTCGACGGTAATCTGCCGGTCAAAACGGCCGGGGCGCAGCAGCGCCGGGTCGAGGATGTCAGGACGGTTCGTCGCGGCGATCGTAATGATGCCCTCGTTGGCACCGAAGCCGTCCATTTCTACAAGCAGCTGGTTCAGCGTCTGTTCGCGTTCATCGTGACCACCGCCGAGACCTGCGCCGCGCTGACGGCCTACGGCGTCGATTTCGTCGATGAAGACGATGCACGGCGCGTTTTTCTTAGCCTGGGAGAAAAGATCGCGCACGCGGGACGCGCCGACACCGACGAACATTTCTACGAAGTCAGAGCCGCTGATGCTGAAAAAGGGAACGCCCGCTTCACCGGCAACGGCCCGGGCCAGCAGGGTTTTCCCCGTGCCCGGAGGCCCGAAGAGCAGCACGCCCTTGGGAATCTTGGCTCCGATGTTGTTGTACTTGCCGGGATTGCGGAGAAATTCGACGATTTCCGCCAATTCTTCTTTCGCTTCGTCTTCACCGGCAACGTCTTTAAAGGATACTTTAATTTTTCCTTCACCGTGCATCTTCGCATGGCTCTTGCCGAAGTTCATCACCCGGCCGCCGCCGCCCTGGGTCTGCTGCATGATGAAAAACCACACGCCGATGAGAATCAAAATCGGCAGGATAGAGCTCAGCAGGCTCATCCACCACGAAGGCTGTTCAGGCGGCTTGGCGATGACGTTGACCTCCGCGTCGCGCAGGGCCGGCATCATAGCCGCGTCCGTCGGGGCGTACGATGTAAAAGACGTGCCGTCCTTCAGCTGACCGACGATGGCGTGGTCGTCCGTAATCTGGACTGCGTCTACCTTTTTCTGCTGAACCTGATTCATGAAATTCGTATAGGAAATTTCCGATTTATCAGCTTTATTTGTCGTAAACGCATCGATGATAGAAACGGCAACGATGATAATCAGTAAGTATAAACTTACATTACGCACAAATTTGCTCAAGATACTACTCCTTTCAAAGTAATCTATCATTAAGTAATGTCATGCAACCAATACAATATCTATATTACCATACTTCGGACAATGCAACAACAGCTTTTCCCGCAAAACAAGACGGTAATAGTATATGTTTATTTCGTATATATTTCTTCCTTCAATATGCCGATATAGGGCAGATTCCGATAGGAGCTGTCATAATCCAGGCCGTAGCCGACGACAAAGGCGTCGGGAATTTCAAAGCCGTTGTAGTCGACGTGGATATCGACCTTCCGGCGCGACGGCTTGCTCAGCAAGGTAGCCAGCTTAACCGAATTGGCTCCGCGGTCTTTCAAATAGGGCACGAGATAGCTCAGCGTAATGCCCGTATCGATGATATCCTCGACGATGAGAATATCCTTTCCGGCGACATCGTTGTCCATGTCCTTGCGAATCGTAACCGCGCCGGACGACGTGGCCGACGAGCCGTAGCTGGAGCAGCTCATGAAATCAAATTTTACGGGAACCTGAATCTGGCGGGCCAAATCCGTATAGAACACGACGGCGCCTTTCAAAATGCCGCACAGCAAGATCGTCTTGCCGGCGTAATCGGCTGTTATCTGCGCGCCCATTTCCCGCACCCGTTTCTGTATTTGTTCTTCTGTAAATAATATTTTCTTTACGTCTTGATGCATATCGTATATCCTCCCCCGGAATGACAAATTATATATAGCGACGCAGGCTTTCCTGCGGTTCTTTCTGTTTTCATGATTTCATTCTGCGCCGGCCCTTTATGCCCTGCGACACCACGACACGCAAGTCGGCCTTCGTCGTATAGGCCGTGACGCTGCCCGTCTGAAACTGCTTGCCCGCGCCTTTGCAGGCCAGCTCCCGCATCGTTTCTACGTAATGAAAGGGTATATCCCGCTCCGTCCCCGTCGCGTTACGGCACAGCAGGCGCATGAGACGGCGCTGCAAGGCTATCGGCTGGCTGAGAAACCATTTCTTTTCTACGCCGGCTCCGCCTTCACACGGTCTGACGTGAGCCTCGTACAGGCGGCTCGCCCATTGGGCCATGCAGTCGTCTTCCGCCTGGGCAATCTGCGCCAGCCGGTTTAAATCGCCGACGATGGACGGATTATACTGCCGCAGCGCCGGCAGCAGTTCCAGGCGAATGCGGTTGCGCGTAAACTGGGCAGAGTCGTTCGTCTCATCGTGACGCGGCGTCAGATTCCGCTCTTTGACATAGACGTCGATATCTCCGCGCGTTATACTCAGGAGCGGGCGGATGACGTCGCCGGTTTGCGGCCGCATTGCGCCCAATCCGGTCAGTCCGCTGCCGCGCAGCAAGTGCAGCAGCACCGTTTCCGCCTGGTCGTCCTGATGATGGGCTACGGCAATCGCCGCGGCCCCCAGGCGGTCCTTTTCTTCGCGAAGCAGGCGGTACCGCTCTCTCCTGCCGACAGTTTCCAGCGACGCGTGCTCCTGCGCCGCCAGCGCCGGCACGTCTGCCCGGCGGCAGATAAAGGGACAAGCCCGCTTCTCCGCTTCCTGCCGTACAAACCGGACCTCGTCGGCGGCTTCCCGAATGCCGTGATGGACGTAGCATACGGCGAGACGCAAGTCATAGGCCGGCCGCAGCCGGGCTAATATATCCAGCAGCGCCAGCGAGTCGGGCCCGCCGGAACAGGCAATCAGAATCGTCTCTCCCGGCTGAAGCAGCGAATACTGCCGGCAGTATTCTTCTACGGTTTCAACGACATTCATAGGCCTCTCCGTTGCCTCCGCGCCAAGCGACATCGTGGAAGGAATGGCGGTAAAAGACGCCTTCCATCAAATCGCTTTCGCTGATGCGAATGCTGTCAAAGCCATAGCGCTGCAAAAAGGAACGGGCGACGGCCAGCCCGGCGACAATGATGTCGCTGCGCTTAGGCTGCAGTCCCGCTACATGGCGGCGGCCTTCGGGGCCCATGCGCCGCAGTCTGTCCAGATGATAGGACAGGCGTTCCAGCGATACGACGCAGCCTTCGATGCGGGACGGATCGTATTCCGTCATTTCCAGCTCCATCGCGGCCAGTGTCGTCAGCGTTCCGCCTACGCCGATGAGGGCCGCCGAGGGTTCTATGGGCGCAGACAGCCATTGCCGGCTGCAATAGGCTTCCAAAGCAGCCAGTTCCTCTTCTTCCATCTGATTTTTTTTCGTCAGGCGCACAGCGCCCAAGGGATAGCTGTGAGACCAGGCGACGACGCCGTCCCGGCCGACGGCCACTTCGCTGCTGCCGCCGCCGATATCCAGGACGACGGCCTCCTTGCCGGCTTCAACGCCGGCTGCCGCCCCGCAGAAGCTGAGAGCCGCTTCCTCCAGGCCGGAAATGCAGCGGCAGTGCCAGCCAAAACGGGCCCGTATTTCCGCCAAAAAGGCCTGGCCGTCTGCGGCTTCGCGCACTGCGCTGGTCGCGACGGCACAGACGGGAACGGATCCTAACCGGGCCTGCCATCGGGCCATGGCCGCAAGGGAGGCCTCTATCCCTTCCGGCGATAAATGCCTTGTCTCTTCTATTTGATAGCCGAGGCGCGTCGTTTCCAATTCTTTCGCCGAAAACTTCCAGCGATCATCTTCCCAGCGTCCCGTCATCAGGCGCAGGGAATTGGAGCCGATATCGACAACGGCAAATTCCTTATCCTTCATCTGTCATGTACCTCGTTCTAAACTCGGACAGCCTTTTCCAGTCGGTAAAACAAAAAGAGCATTCCAAGACAGGAATACTCTTTATTCGTCCTTATGATTACCGATATACGAAATCAATCGGCACGGCGAGCGCCGCGGCCGCCGCGTTTTGATTCGGTATTGCGTTTCAAATCCATCTGGCGTTCGTCACTTTCCTTCAGGAATTTACTAAGCCGGTCCTCGAAAGACAACGATGTAGAAGAGCGGCGATTCGAGTCAAAATTGTTGTGCTGGCGGAATTCATGTCTTGGACGGAACTCTTTCTTTTCCGGAGCCGGCTGGGTCTGTTTAATAGACAGGCCGATTTTTCCCTTATCGTCGACAGACAAAACTTTGACGTTTACTTTGTCCTGAACTTTCAAGAAATCGTGCACATCTTTTACATACTCATTAGCAACTTCAGAAATGTGGACCAAGCCCACCTTCTTGTCAGGAAGCTCTACAAAAGCGCCAAATTTTGTAATCCCTGTCACGGTGCCTTCCAATACACTGCCTACTTCGATTGTCATGTTACCTTATATTCCTCCTTGTATGCTTCAGCTTTGCTGATAACACGTATAACGCTATTATACTCATAAACGGCGAAAAATTCAATCGCAAAATAATGTAAATTCCTAAGGCGGAGCGCCTCGTCAGCGCCTGTAGGGGATTTCTCCCGGCTCGGCCAGTCCAAACTGTTCCCGCGCCTGTTTTTCTACGGCATCGGGGGAAATAAGCTGTTCTTTCCGGTCCTTCAGCCGCTGGTTTTCTTCCGTCAAGGCCTGCTCCTGCTGCAGCGTCCGCTCCATATCCTCGTGGATCTGCCACATCTGATACATGCGCAGGCACAGAAAGACTCCTCCGACCAGCAGTATGAGAAGGACGATGCCCTTGTACAGCGTCATCCCCTTCTTTTTTTTCGTACGCCGCCGGCGCACCGTCCCGGTACGTCGGAGCCGCCCATCCCGTTTTTCCGTCATGATTCTGCTCCTTTAATATAGGCACTGCAACACGCATGCTATAAGTATACCTTCATTTTCACTTAAGATAAAGTTTTTTTCTCGATTTAATACGGCCCACTTTCGCAAACGCCGCTGATATTATATAATAGAACGTAAACTATGAAGAAACAGAGGTCTTTGCTCATGAGATATGAACCGATTACTCCTGAAATTTTAAAAAAACTGCAGGCTGCCGTCGGCCCTAAAAACGTCACGACAGATCCGGATAAAATGCAGCCCTACTCCCACGACGAAGTGACCGACCCGGCGTACCACCACATGCCCGAAGCCGTCGTCTTTGCCGAAACGGCCGAGCAGGTCGCCGCTGTCGTCCAGTTGGCCAACGACTATCATTTTCCCGTCGTGCCCCGCGGAGCCGGTACAGGGCTGGCCTGCGGCGCCGTGCCTATTTACGGCGGCGTCGTCCTGTCCCTGGAAAAAATGAACCTCATTCTGGAAATTAACGAAGACGCCTTATACGCCGTCGTAGAACCGGGCGTCCGCACGTCGGACCTGCAGGACGCAGCCGAAGCCAAGGGTCTGTTCTACGCCGGCGACCCCTGCAGCGGCGACTCCTGCTTTATCGGCGGCAATATCGCCACCAACGCCGGCGGCAACCGGGCTGTCAAATACGGTACGACGCGCCATCAGGTATACGACGTGGAAATCGTCAATCCGACGGGCCGCATCGTCCAGCTCGGCGCACGCCTGCAGAAACAATCGACAGGCTACTGCCTCGAGCAGCTGGTCATTGGCTCGGAAGGCACGCTGGGCATCATCACCAAGGCGACGGTCAAGCTCCTGCCGAAGCCCAAATACGCCCTCGATCTGCTGGCCGTTTTCGATTCGCCGGAACAAGCCATCGGCGCCGTCGGAGCCATTTTAAAGCAAGGCATCGTCCCGACCTGCGTCGAATACATGGACAATATTACGATCCGATCGGTAGAAAAATATCTCCATGAAAAGCTGCAGAGCAGTGATTCGGGAAATTACCTCATCGTCGAAGTCGAAGGCATCCATGACGACGACCTGGACGACAAGGCCGTCGCCTTAGACGAGCTCTGCACGCAGCACGGCGCGTCGTCGGTCCTCGTCGCCGACCACAATAAAATCTGGCAGGCCCGCAAGGCCTTTGCCGAAGCAGTCCGTGCCGAAAGCCTCATCGTCAGCAAAGAAGACGTCGTCGTCCCTGTCGACCAGGAACCGCTCCTGCTGGCGGAAATTCTCCGCCTGGCCAGCAAATACGGCCTGATCACCCGCATTGCCAGCCACGCCGGCGACGGCAACATCCATCTCAACATCTTAAAGCCCGACGATACGCCCTACGAAGACTGGGCCCGCCGGGTCGAACAAAACCAGCAGGAGCTGTACTCCTTCATCTACGCCCACGGCGGCCGTTTATCGGGCGAGCACGGCATCGGCTTTAAGCGGAAGCATTTAATGGAAGAATTTACCAATCCCGACGAGCTGGCCATGATGAAAGCTATCAAAAAGGCCCTGGACCCCAACAATATCCTCAATCCGGGCAAAATATTCGACATAGAATAGGCCTGTCCCAGCCCGGCCGGCCGCGGCGGCTCTTGCCAAGGATAGCCATTCTGTGTATAATGATTCATGTAGTCATATATCTTCAGGGCAGGGTGAAATTCCCGATCGGCGGTATAGTCCGCGAACGCTACGGCGTAGGAGCCATGTGCTCGTGATTTGGTGCGATTCCAAAACCGACAGTATAGTCTGGATGGAAGAAGATACGATGGAGCTGCCTCCGCGCAGCTTGTGTTGTGTTGACCAAAAAGCCCTGACGCTGCTGGACAGACCGTCAGGGCTTTATCATATTCAGGAGGTTTTATTGTGGCAAAGGAAAACAGAAAATTCAATACCGTAGAAGAAGCAATCGAAGAATTGCAAGCCGGGCATATCATCATCGTCACCGACGACCCGGATAGAGAAAATGAAGGCGACTTTATCTGCGCCGCCCAGTACTGCACGACAGAAAACATGAACTTCATGGCAACCCACGGCAAGGGCCTCATCTGCATGCCCATGAGCATCGAATACGCCCGCAAGCTCGGTTTGCCGCCGATGGTAAGCGACAATACGGACAATCACGAAACGGCCTTCACCGTCTCCATCGACCACGTCGATACGACGACGGGCATTTCCGCCGTAGAACGGGCGCTGACGGCCCGCAAATGCACGGAAGAAACGGCCCGTCCCGAAGACTTCCGCCGTCCCGGCCATAACTTCCCCTTAATCGCCAAGCGCGGCGGAGTCCTGGCCCGCAACGGCCATACGGAAGCGACGGTCGACCTCATGCGCCTCGCCGGCCTGAAGCAAGTCGGCCTGTGCTGCGAAATCATGGCCGACGACGGCACGATGATGCAGACGCCGCAGCTGTGGGAATTGGCCGACAAGTACAATTTAAAATTCATCACTATTCACGACCTGCAGAACTACTGCCGCCGTCACGACAAGCACGTCGTCCGCGAAGCCGTCGCTAAGATGCCGACGAAATTCGGCGAATTCAAAATTTACGGCTACGTCAACGACCTGACGGGCGAACACCACGTCGCCCTCGTCAAAGGCGACATCGGCGACGGTAAAAACCTGCTCTGCCGCGTCCACTCCGAATGCCTGACCGGCGACGTATTCGGCTCGTGCCGCTGCGACTGCGGCGAACAGCTGGCCGCTGCCATGACCCAGATCAACGCCGAAGGCCGGGGCATTCTCCTCTACATGCGCCAGGAAGGCCGGGGCATCGGCCTCATCAACAAGCTGAAGGCCTACGTCCTTCAGGAACAGGGCTATGACACCGTAGAAGCCAATGAAAAGCTGGGCTTTGCGCCAGACCTGCGCGAATATTGGATCGGCGCTCAGATTCTGCAGGATTTGGGAGCCAAAGAACTGCGCCTGCTGACGAACAACCCGGAAAAAATCTACGGCCTTGAAGGCTTCGGCGTAGAAATCGTAGAACGCGTGCCGATTGAAATGAAGCCCCAGGAATTCGACGAATTCTATTTGGAAACGAAAAAGCATAAGATGGGACATATTCTTCCCCACCTGCGCTGATACAGCGTAATTATCTAAGAAAAAGAGCAGCATGCAGATTCTGAATAACCATTGGAAGTCTGCTGCTGCTCTTTTTGGCTTATACCTGCGGTTCTTTCAAAATAAACTTATTTTTGTAATAGTCAATCAGCCCATCTTTTTTCATCCGGCTCAGCTCTGCCGACATGGCGCTCCGGTCGACAGAGAGAAAATCGGCCAGCTGCTGTCGGTTAAAGGGCAGTGTAAACGACGAAGATTCCTGCCGCAGCGCTTCTTCCGACAAATAGAACATGAGCTTCTGCCGCGTCGACCGTTGTGACATATACCGTATTTTCTGCGTAAGCTGCATATTGCGCCGTGCCATGATAGCCAGAAGATTCAAAGCCACACGTTCCTGCGCTTTCGTTAAGACCTGGCCGGCATGAATAATGCTGTTTACGTTGATGAACATAACTTCCGTATCGTCTAAGGCGGCAACATCTACTGTCGACTTTACATCAGGAAGACACGCAAAGGCTTCGCCAAATAAACTGCCGGGACGAACTTGGGACAAGATGTTGCGGTTGCCCCAGTAATCTTCCTGCAGGATGTGCACCGTGCCGGATAAGACAATGCCGATTTGCTCAATTGTATCTCCTGCATAGAAAATAAAATTCCCTTTTTTGTATTTCTTTTTATATATGTCCATCGCATCCAGTAGTTTGCCAATATCTTCTGTCCCGATGTGAGCAAACAACTCAGAATGTTGAATGACTGGTAAAAAATATTGCAATTTCATTCACCTCGTTGCAAAAACAACAGATTTTTCCTTCCCTGTATAGTATACTTTCACCATAAGGCAACACACTATATGCCCATGCTATTTACGTATATAAAACCACTGGAGGAATACATTATGATTAGAAGAATTATTCAAATTGATGAAGAAAAATGCAATGGCTGCGGTGCCTGCGCAGCAGCCTGCCACGAAGGGGCCATCGCCATGGTAGACGGAAAAGCACGCCTCATGCGCGACGATTACTGTGACGGACTAGGCGACTGCCTGCCCCACTGCCCGACGAACGCCATTACCTTTGTAGAGCGCGAAGCCGCTCCCTATGACGAAGCCGCCGTAAAGGCTAATATGAAAGCCAATGGTCTGAAACATACTGGCGGATGTCCTGGCAGCCAGTCCCGCGTACTTTCTCACGGCTGCCCCGGACAGACAGCCATGTCTCTTCAGACGACTGCCGCCGAACTTCCCAATACGCCGGCAGTCGCACAATCGCAGCTGCGCCAATGGCCCGTACAAATCAAACTCGTACCGGTCAAAGCAGACTATTTCGACGGAGCCCATCTGCTCATCGCAGCGGACTGCACGGCCTATGCCTACGCCCGGTTCCATGAAGATTTCATTCGCAATAAAATTACGATTGTCGGCTGCCCTAAGCTGGACAGCATTGACTATTCCGAAAAATTGACTGAAATCATCAAACAAAATGATATCAAAGATGTCACCATTGTCCGCATGGAGGTTCCCTGCTGCGGCGGCTTGGAAATGGCTGCCAAAAAAGCACTCCAGCAAAGCGGAAAATTCATTCCCTGGCAGGTAAAGACCATTACGATCGACGGCCGCATCAAGGAAGATTAATGTCCTGACCTAAAACGATTCCCCATCTTTCATATTGTAAAAAAAGAAGCTTACCTTTCATAGGATAAGCTTCTTTTTTATGGAAAAAACGTTATACCGCCTTATACGTTCCATTCTTCTTTTAATGTAGACAAGCACATGAAGGTCTGCGACGATGAAACCGTTGGTATTTCATTCAATTCTTCCATAAGGAATTTTTCTAAATCGTCAGGGGTCTTAACTAACACTTTCAACAGGTAATCAAAAGCCCCTACAACGTGATGGCATTCCAAAACCTGTGGGAACTGAACTACTTTTTCCCTAAATTCTTCGACATCGCCAGACCGTTCCATATTAACCATAATAAAAGCCGTGACGTTATATCCCGTCTTACGGCGGCTGATTTTTGCGCCATATCCTTCAATGATACCGGCGTGTTCCATTTTTCTGATACGTTCTGCTACAGCCGGTATGGACAAACCGACAACTTTGCTGATTTCCGTAGCAGAAGCTTTTCCGTTTCGCTTCAAAATTGTCAAAATTTTGTCATCAATGTGATCCATATGTCGTTACCATCCTCTATAAATATTTATAGTTATATTATCTTACATTTTGAAGAAAAAGTAAATATTATTCAAGAAAATACTTCCGTTTCGCTTAAAATTTTACATGTAAGGGGATGGTTATTCAGCTATACGAAAGTCGGCGTTCATGTCGGAAAAACGGCTGCGGAACCCGTCGGTCATGTAAATCGTTCCATCGGTACCCGTAATTTCGCATTCTACGCCATCCATGCCGTTGATAAACGCCAGACCCTTCTGCGGGCCTAACACAAAGACGACCGTCGTCAAGATATCGCTGAGCATTCCCGCATGCTCTACGTCTCCGTCGATGACGATAGAGTCGCTCATAACGCCCGAATCGGCTGGATATCCCGTGACGGGATCAAAAATATGGTGATACCGCCTTCCATCCTGCATGAAGTACCGTTCATAATCGCCAGACGTCGATAAGGCCTGGTTTTCTATGCTCACGATGCCAAGGTATTCGCCGTTCGTATCCGAACGGGGGTGCTTCATACCGATGTTCCAAGCCTTGCCCTTGCTCGTCTTGCCGACGGCGTACATAGAACTGGCGCCCATATTAATCAGCCCGCTTTCAATATGATGGGCTTCGTAAATCTTGCGAACCTCATCAACGGCGTAGCCTTTGGCGACGCCGCCCAGGTCGATGGACATACCAGCCTTGGCCAGCATGACGCTGTGATCTTCCGGACAAAGGAGGATATCCTTATAGTTGACGTGCTGCATCGCTTCGGCCAGCTCTCCCGCTTCGGGAACATGCTGATTTTCCGTCCCAATCTGCCAGAGATTGGTAATAATGCCGACGGTAATATCCCACTCGCCGCTACTTCGTTCCGAAAAGCCCTTAGCAAAGGAAATCATCTCATATACCGCCGGGTCTACCTGCACGTAATGAGATCCAGCGGCGGCGTTGATCTTGCTCACGTCGCTGTCGGGATTCTGCGAGCTTGCCAAGGCATCCAGCCGCGCGATGCGGGCAAAGCTTTCATCTACGGCTTCCTGGGCATCTTTCCCAGTCGCCCGCAGGGAAACGGTCGTATCCATGGCAATACCGCTCCTATCATAAGAAGACTCCGGATGCAGAGAGCATCCGGAGCAACTCATCACGACCAGGAAAGCGGCAGTAAGAATATATCTTGCCCTGCGTTTCCAGTTCATCATATTAACCTATCTTTTCTTCTGCTTTTACGTCAGCCAGCAAGGAAGCAATTGCCTTCGTCGGGCATTTTGCTACGCACGTAGCTTCTTCGCAGTTATGGCAGATTTCCGGATTGACGACAGCCAAATGGTCGACAACCTTAACGCCGCCTTCATGAGCGCAGTTCTTCACGCACAGACCGCAGCCGATACAAGCAGCTGAGCAATCTTTACGAGCTACGGCGCCCATTTCTTTAGACGAGCAGCTGACGGAAACCTTCGCGCTGATCGGCAGCAATTCAATGACGTGATTCGGACAAATGCTGGCGCATTTACCGCAGCCGGTGCACAGCTGCTTATTAACCTTCGGAAGGCCGTCTTCACCCATGGTCATAGCACCGAAGGGGCAGGCCTTTACGCAGTTGCCGAAACCGAGACAGCCGTATTTGCAGAATTTCGGACCCTGCTGTACGATTTTAGCGGCAGCGCAGTCATGAACGCCTTTGTATTCATAGGCCAATTTCGCGATGCCGTTGCCGCCGCGGCAGCGGATGTGAGCGTATTTCGGTTCCGTAGCTTCAGCAACCTTACCGGTCAGCTGAGCGACGATAGCTGCAACTTCAGCTTTACCGGGAACGCAAAGATTAGGCGGAACATCGGGATCAAGAACGACAGCTTCTGCGTATTTAGCGCAGCCAGGGAATCCGCAGGCGCCGCACTGGCCTTTCGGCAATGCTTCTTCAACTTCGCCGATAAGCGGATTTTCTTCCATGGCGAACTTCTTATCTGCAAATGCAAGGACAAAGCCGAACACTACGCCGATGCAAGTCAGAATAACGACTGCCATGATTGCAATCTCAGTGTAATTCATAATAAATATTCCAACTCCTTTGCGTAATTAAATCATACCGGAGAAACCAAGGAAGGCCAACGAAAGCATACCGGCAACGATGAAGGCAATCGGAGTGCCTTTGAGCGAATGGGGTACGTCGGCGAAATCCAGTTTTTCACGGGCGCTGGCCATGAGGACGAGGGCGAGCGCAAAGCCTAAGCCGGAACCAATAGCAAATACGAGGTTTTCGAGGAAGTCGTAGTTGCTGGTAATGCTGATAACCGGTACGGACAATACGATACAGTTCGTAGCGATCAGCATGAGGTAAATGCCCCACATGTTATACAGCGTCGGGGACATCTTTTTAATGACGATTTCCAACAGCTGTACGAAGCTTGCGATCAAGATAACGAAAGAAATCGTACGAAGGAACGTCAGATCAAACGGAACTAATACATAGTTGTACAAAAGCCAAGCGAGAACCGTACTCATCGTCAAGACGGATGTTACGGCAAAGCCCATGCCTACAGAAGCGTTGAGGTTTTTGGATACGCCGAAGAAGATACATAGGCCGAGGAACTTCGTCAATACGAAGTTATTGATCAATACAGCGCCGACAAACAGCGTAAAGTATTCGCCCATTATCCTTCACTCCCTTTCAGTTGTCTTGCTCTTTCGCGGGATTCATTCCAGATCTTAATGCCGGCCATCATGAAGCCGATGAGCATGAATGCTCCAGGCGGCAGAGCCAAAATCAGAGCAGGCTGGTATTCCGGCCCGAACATCGGAGTGCCGAGCAGCGTACCGTTGCCGAAGAGTTCACGAACGACGGAAATGCAGATCATAGCGATGGTAAAGCCGACGCCCATGCCCATGCCGTCGAGGAAGGAAACGACGATGCCGTTCTTCGAAGCGATGGATTCAGCACGTGCCAGGATAATAGCAAATACGACGACCAAGTCGAGGTATACGCCGAGTGCCTGGTACAAATCCGGAGCAAACGCCTGAAGGAACAGCTGTACGCACGTTACGATCGTAGCGATACAGGTAATGTATACAGGTACGCGTACCTTTTTGTTAATGGTCTTACGAATGATAGATACGACTACGTTGTTGGACGTAATAACAAACCATACTGTCAAACCCATGGTCAAACCGTTGACTACGCTCGTCGTAACGGCAAGGCCCGGGCACAAGCTCAAGGCTAATACGAAATACGGGTTTTCTTCAATAATGCCTCTGCTAAATACTTTCCAAAGACTCATTATTTATTGCCTCCCTTCGTTGCGCCGGCAGCGGGCTGGGAAGAAGCGCTCTGGCCGCTCAAAGCAGCTGCTTTTTCAATCGCTTCTTTAACGCCTGCAGAGAAAGCGCGGGAAGAAATCGTAGCACCGGTCAAAGCCTGAATTTTATTCGGCTGATTCGGTTCTTTCGTTACTTCCAGGCCGTCGATTTTCTTGCCTTTGAACTGATCTTTAAACGGAGATTTCGCGCCCTTGTCGCCAAGGCCCGGCGTTTCGTTTGCAGCAAGAACGGTGTAATCGATAACGGTGCCGTCGGCAGATACAGCCGTCAGCATTTTAATCGGACCGCCGTATCCTTTCGGAGCCGTCGGAATGATGTAAGCTACGGTTTTGCCGCCTTTTTCAGCGATAAACGTATCAGCTTCGCCCTGTACGGGAACGAATTTATCAGCGTCCGCAACCAAGGCCTTCATGGAATCCTGTTTCATCTGTTCTGCTTTGTCGGCTGCAATCGGGCCGGTAATAAAGAAGACGACGCCGATGATACAACCCGAAACTAAACAGGTCAGAATAAGATTCAATGCAACCTTAATGATGCTGTTTCCATGATTGTCTGTCATGTTATTTTGCCCCCTTTGTTTTAACTTCACCAAAGACGGTCGGTTTTACAAGGCGGTCGATAAGCGGCGTCAATGCGTTCATCAAAAGGATGGAATAGCAAACGCCTTCAGGATAACCGCCGAAGAGACGAATCAACACGGTGATAAGACCTGCGCCTAAAGCGAAGATGATTTGGCCTTTCAAGGTAATCGGAGCCGTTACCATATCCGTTGCCATGAAGAACGCGCCGATGATAAGGCCGCCGGCCATCATCTGGAACAACGCAACGTTGGGGCCGTAAGCAACGCACATGAGAACGCCGACAGTAGCGATCATGACGACAGGAACCTGCCAGTTGACATAGCCCTTATAAATGAGGTACAAGCCGCCGAGGATCAGGAGAACCGTAGAGGTTTCGCCCAAAGAACCATTGCGCGTACCGATGAACAGGCTCTGGTAAATCGTGCCCCAGTCGTTCGTGCCGAACAGCTGGAACAGCGCATCCGTGCCGCCGTGCTTGAATACGTTCAGCGGCGTAGCGCCGGCAACGCCGTCAACGACCGTGCCGTTGAGCTGCGTCCACGTCGTCATAGCAACAGGCCAGGAAACCATCAAGCCTGCACGGCCGACGTGAGCCGGGTTGAAGAGGTTATGGCCAAGGCCGCCCATGGACTGCTTGCAGACGACGATAGCCAGGAAGGAGCCGATGATGCTCATCCACCAGGGAAGGCTCGGCGGGCAGCACATAGCCAGCAAAAGGCCGGTGATAACAGCGGAACCATCTTTAATGGTTACCTTTCTGTGCATACCTTTTTCCCATAAAAATTCGAAAACAACTGCGGAAACAATGGCTACTACGATATTGACGAGGGCATTGACGCCAAAGTAGTAAACGCCAAACGCAGCGGCAGGCACGAGGGCGGCAACGACGCTCCACATAATTTTAGGGACCGTTTCGTTACAGCGAACATGCGGCGAAGATGATACAGTAAGTTTTAATTCCTGCATGTCTTTAGCATCCTTTCCTATAGTTTGTCCTTTAGCTTCTGGACTCATGATATCCCTTCTTCCATTAGATCTTAAGCCTTCTGTGCTTTAGCCTGAGCGGCTGCCTGAATGGCTTTGCACTGAGCTTTTGCATTGCGGATATACTGGACGATGTTGCGTTTTGCCGGGCAAGTGTATACGCAGCTGCCGCATTCGACGCAGTTCATAACACCGTATTCCATGCACTTATCCCATGCCTGGCAAGAAGCGAAGATGCTCAGCTGGCTCGGAACCAAACCCATCGGACAGGCGGTGACGCAGCGGCCGCAGCGGATGCACGATTCTTCTTCGCCGACCTGGCATTTTTCCGGCGACAAGGCGAGGATACCGGAAGCGCCTTTTGTAATAGGAACATCAAGCTGGTACTGGGCGAGACCCATCATCGGGCCGCCGGCAATAATGCGGTCCGGCTGCTGAGAAAAGCCGCCGCAGTAATCGATAGCTTCCTGGAAGGTCGTACCGATACGCAGGGACAGGTTCTTCGGTTCTTTGATGCAGTCGCCCGTAACCGTCGTCAAGCGTTCGATGAAGGGGATACCGTGGCATACGGCGTCGGTAATAGCAATAACCGTGCCGACATTGCTTACGACGCAGCCGACGTTCATCGGCAATCCGCCCGGTTCAACCTGACGGCCCGTGCAGGCTTCGATCATCATTTTTTCAGCGCCCTGCGGGTATTTCGTCTTGCAGGTTACGACTGTAACTTCAGGAATATCTTTGAAAGCTTCCGTCATGTTCTTAATCGCTTCCGGTTTGTTGTCTTCAATGCCGATGAAGCCCTGTTTTACGCCGAGAGCCTTCATGCAGATCTGTACGCCCGTTACGAGTTTTTCCGTCGTTTCTTTTTCAACCATGGCGCGGTAGTCGCAGGTCAGATACGGTTCGCATTCGGCGCCGTTTACGATAAAGGTGTCGACAGGTTTGTTCGGCGTCAATTTTACATGAGCAGGGAACGTAGCACCGCCGCAGCCTACTACGCCGGCCTTTTTAATCAATTCAACGATTTCCTTGCTATCGAGCTGTTTCCAGTCATGTTCGGCCGGAAGACCTTCTACCCATTCGTCTTTTCCGTCAGCCTCAATAACGACAGCCATGCATTTGACCATCATATTGTGCGGCATCGGAGCTACCTTGACGACTTTACCGGATGTGGAAGCATGGATGTCAGCATGCAGGAACGCATCGCTGGTCCCAATAACCTGGCCTTTTTTTACCAAGTCGCCAACCTTGACTGTCGGAGTACAAGGAGCACCAAAATGCTGGCTCATAGGGATGACTACTTGATCCGGTACTGCCGGGGTTTCAATGGCTTTATCCTTAGCGTAGATTTTGCCATCATCAGGATGAACCCCACCTCTTTTAAAGGTATTCAACATCAAAAATCACCTCATTAATATATAATGAAAAATAATAAAAACATGAAGCAACTATTTCGGATACGCGGCGCCCCAGCTGCGCTGCAGCCTGCGCGCGCCTGTTCCTGCCGACTGCGCCGCCGTACAGGCCGCTGCCGCCGCAGTGCTGCCGGCCAGATTCCGACGACACTACGCCGCATGTCCAAGGGTGCTCCCTTCACGCGTTTTCGTACCTGCCCTGCAAAGGCATTTGATACAAGCATGCGTTGCAGCCGGTTTATCCCATCGTTTTCCTTCTGCATAAGCCGGCTGACTAGAAAAAATAAATCGAAAGAAAGTCCGCTTCATTTCCGAGACATACTTTCAATCGCCTATATTATATCATCATATATTCTAATATTCAATGTGAAAATTAGAGCAAAGACGGCGATTCTGGCGAATTTTTCGCATATATGTCATCCCCGATTGGCGGCAAAAGAAGGGCAAAAAATTCAATAAATATTCAAAACAGCAAATTTACGTGTTTTTTACAATTCGCACCAAAGGAGTGTCTTTTCCCTATTGGTACGCATTATTGCACATTTTGCATCCATGATATTTCATCATATTTATTATTCTTTTATCGTTTCATCTTATTAAAAATAATTCCCATGACGATGTGTTCTTCTTGTCACATATATATCTTTCTGTTTTTCAGGAGCATATATAAAAAACAGAGGTTTTCCGCTGAAAAACCTCTGTTTTACAAAGTCAAAATTTATTTTTATTTCTTTAAATCCAACGCCGTCTTGATCAGGCCCTTGAACAAGGGATGGGCCTTCGTCGGACGGGATTTGAATTCCGGATGGAACTGGCAGCCGACGAACCAGGGATGATCCTTGATTTCAACGATTTCGACAAGGCGATCGTCCGGCGACGTGCCCGAAATCACCAAGCCTGCTTCGCTGAGCTCCGTTCTGTATTTATTGTTGAATTCCCAGCGGTGGCGATGGCGTTCATAAATGAGGTGCTCGCCGTATACATCGAAGGCCTTTGTGTCCTCTTTCAGCTTGCAGGGATATACGCCTAAGCGCATCGTGCCGCCTTTGTCGGAAATATCGACCTGATCCGGCATGAGGTCGATGACGGGGAAGGCTGCGTCTTCGTTGAATTCCGAGGACGTAGCGCCCTGGAGGCCGCCGACGTGGCGGGCAAATTCCATGACGGCACACTGCATACCGAGGCATAAGCCCAGGAAGGGAATCTTGTGCTCGCGGGCGTACTGGACGGCGCGGATTTTGCCTTCAATGCCGCGGTTGCCGAACCCACCGGGAACGACGATGCCGTCGATGCCCTGGAATACGTCTTCCATCGAAACGGCCGGGTCTTCCAGCGATTCCGAATCAATCCAATGGATATTGATCTTGGACTTGTAGGCGATGCCGGCATGGTTCAGGGCTTCGGCGACGCTCAAATAGGCGTCGTGAAGAGCGACGTACTTACCGACGAGGGCGATATCCAATTCGTTTTCCGTGTGGTAAATATCGTATACCATCTGCTTCCAGTCTTCCATGTCGCACGGTTTGTCCGGCAAATCCAGTTTTTCCAGTACGATGCGGTCCATGCCTTCTTCCGCCAGGAGCAGCGGCACTTCGTAAATGCTGTTCAGCGTCTTGTTTTCAATCACGGCTTCCTTGTCGATGTCGCAGAACAAGGCCAGCTTCTCCTTCATATCGTCAGACAAGGGGCGTTCCGTACGGCAGACGATAATGTCCGGCTGAATGCCGATGCCGCGCAGTTCCTTGACGCTGTGCTGGGTCGGCTTGGTCTTCAATTCGCCGGCAGCGCCGATATACGGAACGAGGGTGACGTGAATGTACAACACGTCGTTGCGGCCGACTTCCTTCTTAATCTGGCGGATAGCTTCCAGGAAGGGCAGGCTTTCAATATCGCCGACGGTGCCGCCGATTTCCGTGATAACGACGTCAGCGTTGTCGTCGTCGCCTACGCGGTACACGCGCTGCTTGATTTCATTGGTAATATGAGGGATAACCTGAACGGTATGGCCCAAATAATCGCCGCGCCGTTCTTTCTGCAGGACAGACCAGTAAATCTTGCCGGTCGTAACGTTGGAGTTCTTGCCTAAGCTGATGTCGATAAAGCGTTCGTAATGACCTAAATCCAAATCTGTTTCCGTGCCGTCGTCTGTGACGAATACTTCCCCATGCTGATATGGGCTCATCGTACCGGGGTCGACGTTGATATACGGGTCAAATTTCTGAATCGTAACCTTGAAGCCGCGATTTTTCAGCAGCCGGCCCAAGGCCGCCGCCGTAATGCCTTTTCCCAATGAAGAAACAACCCCGCCTGTGACAAATATGTATTTAGCCATAATTCCTCCCTGTTGAGCTTGCGCTCCTATGAATACTGAATAACTATATGCTTGAAAAGTACGTAGTGTTTATTTTTATTATATTACATTTTTTCAGGCGCAGAAACCCCTAAAATAGCCAAACTGTTGGCAATCGTAATCCGTACGGCCGTGACCAGGGCCAGGCGCGCCTTTTCCAGTTCCTTGTCTTCCTGAATGATGCGGCAGTGATTGTAGAACGTATGGAACAAGCCGGCCAGCTCGTGAGCAAAGTGAGCGATGCGGTGCGGCGCCCGTTCGCGGGCAGCCCGCTGTATTTCTTCTGGGAAGGCCGCCATCTTCTTGATCAGCTCCAGTTCCTGTTCGTCCTTCAGTTTAGCCCACTGCACGTCGGCCCAGTTCATATCCAGCTCGTCGCCGGCTTCCTGAACCTGGCGATAAATGCTGTAAATGCGGGCGTGAGCGTATTGGATGTAATATACGGGATTTTCGTTGCTGTGCGATTTTGCCAAATCCAAATCAAAATCGAGCTGCGTGTCGAGAGAACGCATGATGAAGAAATACCGGGCCGCGTCGGCTCCGACTTCTTCAATCAGCTCATTCAGCGTAATTGCCTGACCAGTACGCTTGGACATCTTGACCGGCTTGCCGTCACGGAATAAGCTGACCATCTGCAGGAGCAGTATTTCCAGCTTTTCCGGGTCGTAGCCGAGAGCCGCCATAGCCGCCTTGACACGGGCCACATAGCCGTGGTGGTCTGCCCCCCAGATATTGATGAGGCTGTTGAAGCCCCGGTCGTATTTATTCTTGTGATAAGCGATATCGGCGGCCAAATAGGTAGGTACGCCGTTGTCGCGAATGACGACGCGGTCCTTATCGTCCCCGTAATCCGTCGATTTCAGCCACAGCGCGCCGTCTTTTTCATACATCTTGCCGCGCTGCTTCAGCACATCACATGCCGCATGAATTGCATCGGGGTGAAGGGTCCGTTCGCTGAACCACTTGTCAAAATGAACGTTGAAGGCAGCCAAATCCCGCTTCAAGGCTTTCAGCTTTTCAACATAAGCCCGGTCTTTAAACAGTTCCAGCCGTTCCTCTTCGGGCATATTCAAATAGGCGTCGCCGTCCTGGTCGATAATAGCCTGGGCCGTATCGATGATGTCGTGTCCGTGATAGCCGTTCTCTGGAATCTCCGCTTCCCGTCCCAGCAGCTGCAAGTAGCGGGCGTTGACCGAGGCGGCTAGGTTGTTCATCTGATTGCCTGCGTCGTTGATGTAGTATTCCGCCTGCACGTTGCAGCCGGCGGCGCGCAGCAGGTTGACGAGGGCGCTGCCGTATGCCGCGCCGCGGCCGTGGCCGACGTGAAGGGGGCCCGTCGGATTGGCGCTGACATATTCGACCTGTATCGTATCTTCCTCGCGCAGCGGCGCTTTGCCGTAATCGGCGCCGGCGGCCAGTATATTTTTCAGCGTATCGTAAATGACGTCGTGCTTTAAAAAGAAATTAATGAATCCGGCGCCGGCGATTTCCGCCCGGTCCAGCCAAGGATAATCCATCTGCGCGACGATGGCT
Source organism: uncultured Megasphaera sp. (assembly GCA_900554215.1). Taxonomy (GTDB): domain Bacteria; phylum Bacillota; class Negativicutes; order Veillonellales; family Megasphaeraceae; genus Megasphaera. Next base: position 1,498 of record USGG01000005.1, on the reverse strand, counting down.
TCGGCGATCATCTTCGGCGCGCGGCGGGCAATGCGGGCCGACTGCATGGCGATATTGGTAGCAAAATCGCCGAATTCCTTCTGCGGCGGAACTTCCAGGCTGATAGCCGGATATTCGCCGGCAGGAAGAGTCCCTGCCGCAATCGCTTTGTCCAGAGCTTCAGCAATGCCCTGTTTCAATAATTCCTTCATTTCCATTACAGTTATCCTCCTGCACAGTAATCGTTAATTGCGTATAGTTTGAACCGACGCCTTCTAAATCGACATCGTAGCCGAGATGAATCGTGCCGATGCCTTCGCATAGCTGAACGTCACACTCATAGGTTCTGAATGTGACGTTCAATGTGCCGACAGGCGTTTCATACTTAGAATGCGAAACCTTTCCCTTGCGGTATTCCTGACGCTGGTGCACCTTTCCGAGACGCAGCAGCATGACCGCGCCGTCCGGCAGGACTTTGATCACCGTCGTCACGCCTTCCATATCGGTCAGCTCGCTTTCTTCGTACACGATGTACTGCGTGCGTTCTTTTTTATACGCCTTGCCTTCGGAAACGAGCTCGATAGCCAGCTCTTCTCCCTCTTCGTTGCGCTGAACGCTCTTTACCTTTACGATGACGGGCTTCATGCATTCCAACCTTTCTTATCATACTATCAATAATCCAATATTGCTATTATATAACAAGTGTCGGGAAAAAGAAATAGTTTATTTCGCGATTTACCGCGAATTCTCCCCGTCCCTGACTTCGATGATATAGGGCCAGTATTTTTTCGGCATGAACTGCCGGCGCAGCGGGTCGTTCCGCCGTTCGGCGATGGCGATAGTGCGGTAATACTGCTTCCACAAGGCGGCGAACTCTTCTTCCTGAGCCGACACGTCGACGCGCTGCAGTACCTTGGGAATTTCCACTAAAACCGCTTCATGGCGGTCATAATACACGCCTATGCGACGCCGCCTGTCGTGGATAACCCATTCTTCGCCGCCAAGGCGCTTCACAAAGTGAGGAGCCATGACCGGCACGACGCAGCACGTCGGCGCCAGAGGGCAGTACAGCATGCCGCCCTTCAATTCCCGAAATCGCGCCAATCCCAGCAGCTTATGCCGCTCGTTTCCCGTCCTGCGGGCCCACTGGCGGACTTCCCAGACGGCAGGCTCGCTCAGATGATGCAGAAACTCCCCCTTCAGCCGGAAGGCCAGCCGGATATACTGCAGCAGCTTCATTTCCCGCTGCGGTTGTTCCGCCAAAAAGGCGTAATACAGGAAATGGCAGGTCTTTCCGCCGCACTGGGCCTGCAATCCGTCCAGGATGCGCTTCGCTTTCCCGGCGTCTGCCGGCACATACTGCTGACGGCCAAATAAATCGCCCTCCCCGTCGCAGCGTATGTCCTCTGTATGCTGCAGCCCGTCGTGCCAGGCGTCGAACACGGCGGACAGATAGCCGAAAAAGGACCCGTCATATACTTCTTCAGGCTTGCAACAGTCGCATTCTCTCTGATGTTGA